>NZ_VKHS01000185.1 GCF_014141525.1 Streptomyces calidiresistens | reverse complement strand
GGCGGGGGAGCTGCGGGGGTATGAGCGCGGCGGCATCATCTCCAAGATCGGCGGCGCCGTCGGCGGGTTCATCGACAAGGGCAAAGGCTTCTTCTCCGACGGGTTCGTCAAAGCCCTGGACGCGGTCACGGGCCCCATCATCAGCGGCCTGAAAGAGCTGTTCGGGCGGGAGGGCTTCCAGGGGCTCCCGACCCGGCTGGTGGAATTCCTGGTGGCCCGGATCAAGGGCTGGTTGGCGCCGAAGGCTGGGGAGTTGGAGGGCGGTTCCGGGCGGAAGGTCGCGGACATCGCGCGGAAGGAAGTCGGGCACCACGGGCGGCCGAACAAGTACACGCGGGCGCCGGGGATGTGGACCGATGAGTGGTGCGGGATGTTCGTCGACTGGGTGTTCCGGAAGGCCGGGGCGCGGGCGGCGCTGTCGAAAGTCGCGAACACGCCTGCCGTCAGGTCCTACACGGCCCTGTCCAAGACGTCCCTGGCCAAGGCCCGGCCGGGCGACCTCGCCCTGTACCGGGGGGACACGGGGCACATCAACATCGTCACCGACCCCGCCAGCAGGGAGACGGTCGGTGGCAACGAACGCAACAACCGGGTCGTCAAGACCGCCGGCTATGTCAACTCCGCTTCCTCCATCCGCCGCCCCACCGGCTTCCAGGACGGCGGTGTGGTCGATGCCGAGGACGTCCGTCGTGCCGGGGGGCTCGGGGAGCTGCGGCGCATCGTCTGGCAGGACCGCAAAGAGACCGCCACCAGTGCGCTCGACGCCGCGATGAGGGCCCGGCGGGAGATGTTCGCGCCGCCGCCCGGGACGCACGACTCCGGGGGGGTGCTCCTCGATGGGCACGCCGGGATCAACCGGTCGGGTGCTGCGGAGATGGTGCTCACGGCCGCGCGTCTGGACCGCTGGGCGTCCGCCACCGGCAGCGGTGGGGGCGGGGTGACGGTCACCGGCCCGGTGACGGTGACGGTGCAGGCCCGGGAGATCAAGGAAGCCGTGGATGTGCTGCGGGTGCTGGAGCGTCTGCCGCAGGTCGCGCGCAGCCACGGTGCGCGCAGGCGAGAGGGGATGCCGTGACGACGAACGAGCACAGCGGGGCGGGGGAGGCGGTGGCCGCCGCCCAGCGCGCCGCCCAGCAGTGGGAGGACCACCCGGACCGGGACATGGCCGGGCGCCTGTCCTGCACCGACCTGGCGGGCCGGACCGGCACCATCGGCGCCGTCGCCGCCGACGAGGAGGGGGCGCTGCTGGTGTGGACCGGGCCCGCGGTGGGGGAGCCGGGGCTTCGGATCATCGACCCCACCGGCACGGACACCCTCACCGCCGCGGCGCTGGCCATGGCCGGAGAGACGGAGAGCGCACGATGACCACCACCCTCGTCCTCGGCCACTCCTCGGACGGCTACCTGGAGTCCTCCAGCACCACCTACGCCACCGCCCTTGCCGGCGCGAACCTCATCGCCCCCGGGTCCACGCTGCCGCTGATGTTCGTCGGGCAGTCCCTCGGCAGCGGTGTGCGGTACGTGTGGCAGTCCTTCGTGCGGGTCGACTGGGTCGGCAGCACCACCGCCACCCCCGTCGCCGCATACGTCAGGCTGACCAACAACGCCGCGGCCGGCACCAACGTGACCAGGGATCTGGAGCTGCGGGAGTACAACTGGGGCACCTCGCTGACGACGGGGAATTGGCGGACGCCCGCCCAGCTCGCCGCGCTCACCCTCCGCGGCCGGGTCGCCGGCGCCCAGCAGGCCGGGTCCCTGGTGGTGCGCGCCGGCCTGGACCTCGACCAGGTGGAGTCGACCGCGACGCGCCGGTACGTGGTGTGCTCCAGCCGCAACCGCAACCAGCAAGCGCCCAGCGGCACGGAGTGGAACAACCTGCGGCAGTCCATCACCGGGAACACGGCCGCGCAGCGGGTGGCGCTGCTGGTGACCGCGACGACCCGGCACGTCATGGACCTCACCCTCGCCGCCCAGGTCCAGCTCTCCGACGGCACGCACGTCTACCTGGAGCAGCTCAATCCGGGGCCGGAGATGGGGCAGTACCGGGTCTGGCACGCCGACTCTGCGGGGAACGCGACGATGGTCGCCGCGATCAACGCGGCGGCGGACCGGCGCGGCGCCCAGAGCCACACCCTCACCCGCGACGCGGACGACAACCTCTACGTCATCAACCAGGCGACGGGGAACCACCGGATCAACGCCCGCGCGCTGATCAAGGGCGCGGGGTACACGTGGTCCCTCGGGACGCAGCGCACCGGGGTGCTACCGGTGTACGACGCGCCGGTCAACAACGTGTCCGCGGCGTGGCATCCGCAGGGCGGGGCGGCCGGGACGCTGGTGGTGGTCGCCGCGCACCGGCCCGGCCCGAACACCGGCACGCAGATGCCCTACGCCCTCCTGTCGTGCGATCACCTGCTGACGGGGGCGGGGACGCTGCTGCGCGGGTCGGGGGACGCGGAGGGCCGGCTGATCGCCGGAAGCGCACCGGATGGCTTCAACAACTACGCCAACGAGACGGGTTCGCTGCTTGAGGTGGTGGCGGCGGGGCCGGGGTCGGCCCGTGGGTGGGTGATGTCCACCGCGCAGCACCAGGTGCTCGGCACCGCCGCCCGCCAGTCCCTCGCCCGCTACGTCCTGAACGCTGCCGGCGATGGGTTCTCCTCGATGGCCCGGACCACGGACTCGGTGTCCGGGTTCAGCGTCAAGGACGCGGACGCCAAGAGCCGGGTGTTGCCGATCTCCGAGAGCCAGTTCGTCACCGTCAACGCCTCCTCCACCAGCTCTGCGGGGTTGACGGTCAAGCACCGCCAGAACACCGGCACCAGCTCGGAGTTCGTTGTGCTGGCGGACGTGCGGCTCGCCGCGGAGGGCATCGCCTCCATGCCCGCCGCCGGCACGTTGGCGACGTCTCCGGCGTGGGATGCGGTGTACGACCCGGCGGGGCACCGGGTGTGGGTGTACTACACCGATGCCTCGGCCCCGCTGCGGATCATGCGCACCCATGTGAACCTGGCGACGGGGCAGGCCGGGCGCGACGAGGTCGAGGTCACGGACCTGTCGGGGATGTGGGCGGGGTACACGCTGCGTTCGATCCGAGTGCACCGGGGGTCGATGGTGGGGCAGCAGGTGCGGCTCGGCATCGGCCTCCAGACCGGCGCCTCCCACACCCTCATCCACGCCGATGACTGGCTGAACCTCCCCCCCGAGCAGCCGCTCCTCAGCCCGGTGGCGAACTTCGACGCCACCGGTGCGGTGACGCTGCGGTGGCAGTTCAGGGATCCCAACCCAGGCGATGCCCAGTCCGCGTACCGGATCGAGATCTGGGATGACGAGAGCGACACCCTGGCCCTGGACACCGGCAAGGTCGCCTCCGGCGCGGAGGAGCACGTGGTGGCCGGGGGGACGCTGCCCAACGACGCCGCCTACCGGTGGCGGGCCCGCACCTGGGACGCCCTCGACGTCGAGGGCCCCTGGTCCGAGCACGGCTTTTTCGCCACCAGCGCATCCGGGAACACCACGATCGTTTTCCCCGCGGCGGACAATCCGGCCGGGCTGGCGACGGGGGATGTGGTGGTGCAGTGGACGGTGTCCGGCGCCACGCAGGACCACTACCGCGTCCGCGCCGTACGCACCGCGGACGAGGTCGTGCATTCGGATACGGGGTGGGTTCCGGGGACCGCGACCACGTACCTCGTCACCGGCCTCGCGTCGGAGGTGGAGTACCGCCTGGAGGTGACCGCCCGCGCCTCCGGCGTGCCCTCCTCCACCGGCACGCGGCTGGTGACGCCCGACTACACCTCACCGATGGAGCCGGTCGTCACCGCCGTTGCGGTGCCGGGGGAGGCGCACATCAGGATCGAGGTCGCGAACCCCACCCCCGGCGAGATCGTCAGCGGGCCGGACGGGACGTTCGAGGACGGCACCACCACCGGCTGGCAGGTCGTGCCGGGCGGCGCGGGCACGTTCGTGGCGGATGACGGGACGGCGTGGGTGGGGGACTACAGCGGCCTCCTCACCCCGGTCGGCTCCCCCGCCACGGTGGGTGTGCGGCCGGAGGAGGGCGTGCGGGCGCAGGTGACGGGCAACCACCGCTACACCCTCTCCTCGCGCCTCTGGCGCTCGGCCAGCGGCTCGGTGCGGTTGGCCGTGGACTGGTACGACGACGACGGGGTGCTCATCTCCTCCTCCCACGCGGACGTCACCGCCGACACGGAATGGGAGCTGCACGAAGCGACGTTCAGCGCGCCGCCCGGAGCGGTGCGCGCCGGGTACGGCCCGACCCTCCTCACCCCCGGCACCGCCACCCTCAACCTCGACGCCCTGGTGCTGCGCACCGCCACCGACGTTCCCCAGCCCGGGGAGGTCGCGATCCTCCGCACCACCATCGACCGGGCGGACGAGGAAGTGCCACTGGACCGGTACGAGCAGATCGCGGTCATCGGCCCGGACTCCTCCCACCGGGACTACCTCGCCGCCTCCGGGCGCACCTACCGCTACATCGCCCGCGCCCTCGCGACGGGTGCCACCGCCGACAGCGCCCCCGCCCAGGCCCGCGTCGACTACCTCGGGGTCTGGATCCACGACCCCCGCAACCCGGAGGGCACGATCCGGCACTACCTGCACGGGCGGGCGCAGCGCTCCGACACCCAGCAGATCGCCCAGGAGCAGCGGCACTACGCCGGACGCCACCTCCCCGTCACCCACTTCGGCGAACACGCGGAGGAGGAGTGGCAGATCACCATCGACGTCCCCGAGGGCCCGACCCGGGAGGAGACCACGCGGTCCCTGCGCGCGTGGCACCGGCTGCGGCTGCCGGTGGTGGTGCGGGACAACCGGTCCCGGGTGTGGATCTCGACGTTGTCCGGGTTCGGCGTGTCGGACGAGGTGTGGGGAGACCAGGTCAGCATGACGGCGACGCGGGTGGACGCGGACACGCCGGGGGGTGAGGGCTGATGCAACCCCTGGCCCCGCCTGTCGGCCCGCACAACCCGCGCGGCGCCACCCGCGAGGAAGTGCTGCGGGCCCTGCGCGCCGTCGACGGCGCGAACCGCATGAGCTTCCGGTACGAACTGCTGGACAGGAACGACGTCAAGATCCGCGATCTGGAGGAGATCGTGGACGGCACCGTCTCCCTCAACAACCTCGCGGTCATCAAGCGCACCGCGACCTTCACCCTCCGCTCCGGGGGCGGCCTCATCGACTGGCTGTCCGACCGGATCCAGCCGTGGGCACGCCTCCACCTCCCCCCCTACGGGCCAGAGGACTTCGTCGAGTGGCCGCTCGGGGTCTTCAACCTCGTCACCCCCACTCGCGAGGTTGACGGCACCGGCACCGTGTGGCGCCGGGTCGAGGGCTACGACAAACTCCAGATCCTCGAGGAAGACCTCATCGCGTCCCGGCTGTCAACGGACAGCCCCGAGATGCTCCTCGTCCGCGACCCTTTCCTTCGGAACGTGACCGGCGGGTGGGGCCTGACCCCGGCCGGGATCGGCTGGTCCCTCATCGTCACGGGCCCGCCCACCACCTGGGGGGTGACCACCGCAGGCGCCGGCTACGCCTTCGTCACCCTCACCGAACAACCCGCGACACTGCGGATCCAGCTACCGCACCGGCGGTCCGCGGACGCCGATGTCCGCACCACCATGGCCGTGTCCGTGACTGCGACCGGCGCCGCTTTCCTCCCCTCGATCGTGCTGCGGTACCGCAGCACAGCAGACTTCTACCGGCTGCGGGTGCACTTCAACACCAACGGCACCCTGTCGCTGTCGGTGGCGGACCGCACGACGCAGGTCGGCGCGACGGAAACGACGGGCCTGTCCTACACCCCCGGCACGATGGTCAACGTCCGGGCGCGCATCATCGGGCAGACCATCACGGGCAAGGTCTGGCCGGCGGGGGCGCCGGAGCCGGAGGCGTGGGGTATCGAGCGCACCATCGAGTCCGCGGACCCGCTGACGCAGGGCTGGATGGGCCTGAGCGCCTCCAGCTTCGGGGGCAACACCAACACCAGCCCTCAGCTTCGGTACGGGAGTTTCGCGTGGGACGGCAACCCCTTGCGGCTGGTCACGCTGGCGGTGCGGCGGGTTCTCCAGCTCGGAGGGGTGAACTCCCACCGCATCACCCCCTCGGAGGAGCGGCTGACCACGGTGCGGGAATGGGAGCCCGGCACGTCGCATCTGGCGATCGTCAACGAACTGTTGGACGCCATCGCCTACCGCTCCCTGAGCATCGACGAGCGTGGGGTGGCGGTCGCCACGCCGTACGTGCCGCCCGCCGAACGCCCCGCGGAATACGAGTACCTCGACGACGAGGTGTCGGTGATGGACCCGGAGGCGGTGCAGGAGCGGGACCTGCACTCCATCCCCAACCGGTGGGTCCTCACCCGCAGCGAGCCGGACGAGCCGGCCATCACGGTGACGTACACGAATTCGGACCCCGCGTCCCCGACGAGCACGGTGCGCCGTGGTCGGGTGATCACGGACTTCCGGGACCAGGAGGACGCCACGAGCGAGTCCGCGCTGATCGAGCGGGCCGCGAACCTGGCGCAGGAAGCCACGCAGGTCTACGAGGCGATCGAGTACAGCACGGCGCCGATGCCCGTGCACTCGAATGACGACGTCGTCCGGATCAGGCGGGATGACCTCGCGTTGGACGGCAAGTTCTCCTCGCACACGTGGGATCTGGAACTCAAAGCGGGTGGGCAGATGCGGCACCGGGCGCGGCGGGTGGTGTCCCTGACCGCCGCCTCGGACCCCTCCATCGTGGTGGGGGATGTGACGGTGACCGGGGCGGTGGAGGCCGGGAACTGGCGCACCGGCACCGTCATCGTCACGCCGGTGCCGAACACCCCGACGCCTGTGGTCATCACGGGCCTGAACCTCACGGGGACGGGGCCGGTGCGGGTGCAGGTCACCCCGGACACTTCCGTCCCCGGCTCCACCTTCCGGGAGGCCGCGGTCCGCAACCCGAGCCCGAACGGCTTCACACTGTGGGTCTTCCGCACCAACGCTACGAACACCGGGATTTTCTGGCTCGCGATGAGAGGAGCGTGATCGTGGGATGACGCGGGTGATGGAGCACGACTACCGGATCTCCGGTGCGCTGACGGCGGGGAATGTCGCGCGGGGGGTCATCGCGATCACCCCTGTGTCGGGCGCCCCGACCTCAGTGGCGATCACCGGCCTGAACCTCGCCGGGGCGGGGACGGTGCGGGCATGGGTCACGCCGATGACGACGGTGCCGGGCACGCTGGTGGTCGAGACCTCGGTGGCCTCGGTGACGGCCACCAGCTTCAATATCTGGATCTTCCGGAACTCGACCGCGACCACGTCGGTGCAGTGGATCGCGATCCGCGACCGCACATGACCAGAGGAGAGGAAGGGGGTGGTGTGGGATGACCGTCATCGACGGTGATCTGATCGTCACCGGCGCCCTGACTGCGGGCAATGTGTTCCACACGGTGGTGCGGGTGACGCCGGAGCCGGGTGTGCCGACGATGGTGGAGGTCACCGGCGTCACCCTGCGGGGGAGGGGGACGGTGCGGGCGCAGGCGACCGCGCACACCTCCGTCCCCGGCATCCGGGTGGTGGAGGTCGCCGTCGCGGCCCTGTCGCCGACGGGGTGTCAGGTGTGGATCCACCGCACCAACAGCGTTGAGACGAACGTCAGTGTCCTGATGTGGAGGGAACCCTAGATGGAGAGAGTCGAGTTCGAGGAGCAGGCCGAGGCGTTCCGGGAGAAGATGCTCGCGCAGCAGGACCTCCCAATGGAGGAGCGCACCTTCCCCGAGAGCACGGAGGAGTGGCCGCACATCGACGCGGTCGTCACCTGCCGCACCCCGGGCTGCCCGGTCGAGGGCCAGCCGTACCAGGTGCGGCTGGCCGTACCGGTGAACGGCATCTACCAAGCCGCCTGCCACCCGTGCGGGCAGCAGCACACCGAGATCATCGCGGAGTTCGACGACGGTCCGGTGAACAT
>NZ_VKHS01000184.1 GCF_014141525.1 Streptomyces calidiresistens | reverse complement strand
ACACGATCCGGCCCGGCCAACGTCTGACCATTCCCGCCCAGCGCTCCGCCCCCGCCTCCCACGAGCCGTTCCCCGGGGCGTCGTTCTTCCGGGTCGGCACCGACTCCCCGATCATCACGCGGATGGGCCGTCGGCTGGTCGAGGAGGGCTGCTCCCACTATCAGGTGGGCCCTGGGCCCCGATGGTCCGACGCGGACCGCCGCTCCTACTCGGCCTGGCAGCGCAGGTTGGGTTTCACCGGGGCCGACGCCGACGGCATCCCCGGACGGACGAGCTGGGACCGGCTGCGGGTCCCCCGGGCATAACCCCCTCTCACATCCACGGAGACCTGCATGGACCTCTACCTCTCGTACCTGCGCACCGCCGTTCCCGTGCTCGTCGGCATGGCCAGCGGCTTCCTGACCTGGCTGCGTCTGGACATCGACAGCGAACAGCTCCTGGTCCTCGTCACCGGCATCGCCGGCCTGGCCTGGTACACCATCTGGCGCGGCCTGGAATGGGTTGGCCAGCGCCAGGGATGGAGCTCGGTGCGGCGCCTGGCCGGTTGGCTCCTGGGTATGCCGGCGGCACCCTCCTACCCGGTGACCACCCTCGCTGCGGTACTGGCCGCCCATCACGCCACGGACACCCCGGCGGTGATCCGTGTCGACGGCCGGACGGACGAGGAGCTGATCGCGCTCATCCGGGCCGCTGCCGCCCGGGACGCTGACAGGGCCTCCGCCCCGAGGGAGGGAGGCCCGTGATCGCCGCCGACTCCACCGGCGTACCCGCCATCGACGACCTGGCGCTGTGGGCTCTGGCCGTCGGTGCGATCCTCGGCACGGGAGTGGCCCTGTGGAAGGCGCTGGCCGCCCTGCTGCGGGCAGGTCGACGCGGCGCGAGAGCGGTGGACGACATCATCGGTGCCCCGGCCCGCCCCGGAACCCCGGCCCGCCCCGGTCTGCTGGACCGCATCAGCTCCATGGAACGCCAGATGTGCGACCTCGATCGCAGAGTCGCCGAACAGGTCGCCCCTCTGCCGGAGCGGCTGGACGAGCTGACCGAGCGCGTCACGCAGATCGAGGACCAGCTGCGGCCACCGGCCGCACCGGGCACCCTGCGCCGCCAGGTCGACCTCGTCGCCCGCCGGATCGGCGCCACCGAGGAAGAACCCGACAACTGACCCGGAACCAGCCCCCGCCCCGGCTTCGGCCGGGGCGGGGGCCTCCTCGTTTTTCAGGAGTCGATTATCACGTGGGTGTGGAAGGATCGCCGGATGGCAGAACACCTCACGCTTTCCAGTAGCGATCTGTTGTCCAAGTGGGGATTCAACGACGGTGACGACCCGGAAGAATGGCTGGGTTACTGCGAGGCGAACGGCATGGACTACAACGAGATCGAGTTCCCTCTCGTTGAGTTGGTCCGTCGATATCTGCTTCCGAAAATCGAGCAGGACGTGACCGTTGTGGAGATCGAGACGTGCCACAACCCCATTCGTGCCCTGACGGTGGATGGCGTCGACATGCGGGGGGTCTGGAAGGGAAGGGCACCGGAACCCTCCCTCACTCCCGACCAGGTGACCATCCCCATGGTCGAGGTGGCCCGCCTCGCGCTGGAGCTGCACGGGAGAGCGGGGGCGGCACGGTGACCGCCCCCGCTCGCGGTGGCTCTACTCCGCGTGGAAGTTCGGAGGCAGCCCTGCACCCTCGAACGTCACTTCACCTCTTGACCTATCGACCCCGGTGACGCCGATCCTGCTCTCGCTTCCATCCTCCGCGTAGAGGGGGAGCGGTTCATTGGCCTCGAAGGCCCGGTGGGCGAATGGCTCGTCGCCCGGTTCGAAGCGGGCGGTTCCGCTCCAGGACTTCCACCCGGATCCTTCCGTGTGGTGATCCACTCTCACCGTCACGGCTATCTCTTCTCCATCCACGACCATGGTCGCGGGTCCCTCGTACCAAGTGCTCATGAGCGCCAGTGTCGCAGCGACCACCGACCGCCGCGGGCGCTCCGCGCCGCCACCTCGACCTCCGACCACGCGAGGACTCCACGCCGAGACGCAGCCGCGGAGAACTCCGGGATTCGTGTGGATGTTCGAAACCGGGTGGGTTATGGTGCTGGGCACAACGCACCTCCCGGTGCCGGGCCCCGGTTCCTTCCTTGGTGGATTCCCCGGAGCCGACCAGATCTCGGGAGGCACAGCAGCCGGGGCGCCCGGTGCCGTGGCGCCGGGTACTTCGCTTTGGGAGCGAGAGGTCCCGGGTTCGAATCCCGGTCATCCCACCTCGGTGGGGTGGTAGCTCAGCGGCTAGAGCGCTTACACCCCGTCGCCCACCTGATCTCGGGCGCCCCCCTGCTGGGTCTTCCCCGCCCCGCTAGGGCCGTGATGTCCCGCTTCAACACCCGCCCGCACCGTCCCGCCGGCTCCTCACCCGTCACCACGACAGGGCGCACCACCACCCACGCCGGCGGCACCGGGTACTCCCGTGACGAGCGCAGCGAACTGGTGCTGCTGGCCGCGATGAACATGGTCGGCCAGCGCACCCACTACGAACGGGCAGACGCCCGTGACGAGCGCTACCGGAACCTGATCCGGCACCTGGCCATCGAGGACCCCGGCTGGACCGCCGGGATGCTGGGCTGGCTGCGCACCGGCGCGCACATGCGCACCGATTCCCAGATCGGCGCCGTCGAGTTCGTTCATGCCAGGCTGGCCGCCGCCCGGCTTCACCGCGTGCTACCGGGCCCCGACGCCGTGCCCGGGACGGGCGAGACCTGGAACCGCTCCGTCGTCCGCCGAGTCCTGCATCGGGCTGACGAGCCCGGGGAACTGCTGGCCTACTGGACCTCTCGCTACGGGCGTGCCCTGCCCCAACCCGTCAAGCGTGGAGTGGGGGACGCGGTGCGTCGCCTCTACACCGAGAGGTCGATGATCAAGTGGGACAGCCCGAGGCGGCCGTACCGGTTCGGGCTGGTCCTGGAGCTCACCCACGCACGTGCCACGCCCGGCGAGTCGTGGCAGAGCGACGTGTTCGCCGCCGCGGTGGCCCGGCGGCACGGCCGACGGCCGGACACCAGGGGACTGACGACCCTGCGCCGCTACGAGGAGCTGATGAACCTGCCGGTGTCCGAGCGGCGCCGCGTGGTCCTCGACCAGCCGCAGCGCATCCGGGACTCCGGTTTCACCTGGGAGACCCTGGCCGGCTGGTTGCAGGGGCCGATGGACGCGGCCGCGTGGGAAGCGATCATCCCCTCGATGGGCTACATGGCGCTGATCCGTAACCTGAGGAATTTCGACGAGGCCGGAATCTCCAACGCGGCCGCCGCCGCGGTGGCGACCCGGATCGCCGACCCGCGACAGGTCGCCGTGTCCCGCCAGTTCCCTGTCCGGTTCCACGCCGCCCACCGGGCAGCCGCCCCCTCCCTTCGCTGGGGCTGGGCGCTGGAACAGGCGCTGGAACACTCCACGGCGAACATCCCTCTGCTGCCCGGGCGAACCCTCATCCTGGTGGACACCTCGTCCTCCATGGAGGACTCCTTCTCCGCGGACGGCACCACTACCCGCCGGGACGTCGCCGCGCTGTTCGGCATCGCTCTGGCGCAGCGCTGTGAGGCGGTCGACCTGTACTCGTACTCATCCGGCCGCTTCGGCTGGTCCGGCCCCCCGAGGGCCCGCACCCGGGCGTTCTCCCTGCGGCCCGGTGAAGCGACGCTGCGCGCCGTGGAACGCTGGGAGACCGGCGGCTGGTTCCTGGGCGGCGGTACCGACACCGCCGCGGCGATGCGCCATGAGTACCGGGGGCATGACCGGGTCGTGCTCATCACCGACGAGCAGCACCACCAGGATCCCATCGAGGTCTCGAAATCCATCCCGGCCCACACCCCGCTCTACACGTGGAACCTGGCGGGCTACTCCCCGAGCCACGCCCCCTCCGGGCCACACCGCCACACCTTCGGCGGCCTGACCGATCAGGCGTTCCGGCTCATCCCGCTGCTGGAGGCCGGGCATACAGTCCCCTGGCCATGGGAGGAGCAGCAGTAGCAGGGGCGAAGAACTACCAGACGGTTCGTTGGCTTCCCTGCTCGTAGGGAGATGCCGAGGGCCGCATGCGGTTGGATGACCGTGAGGCTCGTTGGCATCAAGGCAGGTGCCGCAGCCCGGCCGGGGTCGACGGGGTGGTGCCCGTCGACCCCGGCCCTTCGTCATGTCCTGCCACCTGACGCACCTGCGGAGGATGCCGCACCCGGGAACATCCCCGCATGCGCGGGGAGCAGTGATGTGGGGCCCGTCCGGGTGATGTGGTGTCGGGACCATCCCCGCATGCGCGGGGAGCAGACACAGCAACCCGTCGACGTTCCCCTACACATCGGACCATCCCCGCACAGGCAGGGAGCGCGCGTCTTCTCTCGGCCCCGGTCACGGGGTCCCGTCCGAGAGAAGGGACGGGACCCCGGCGGGGGAGTCACACGCTAGCCGAGTCCGTCCCTCGTGGCAGGTGTTCCGGGAAATCCGGCGACAGCGGACGAGTGGCGGACCACAGGGCGTACAGCCTGACCAACTCCGTTCGCCTCCGGGCTCATGTGCAGCTCAACCACGGACGTGCTCCTGGTCGTGCTCGTCGAGGGCGGCGGCGGCGTGCTCCTGGCGGACGTAGCCGCGGGCGTCGGTGTCCCATCGGACATCGGCCGCCGGCACGGGGCCGCGGCCAGCGCCGTGGGCACGGTCGTGCTCCAGCAGGCGGCGGGCGGTGTCCTCGGCATCCTGCTCGCTGGTCGCCGCGCCCTCGACCTCCGCGAGGACGGGCACGAGCCGGTCAGCGAGGGCGGCGCGGTGCACCAGATACGTACGCTCGCGCTGCCGGTCGCCGGGATGGACGGTCAGCTCGTCGTCCAGGCGCTGGACGACGGCAGCCGCGCGCAGCAGGGCGAAGGGGTCGGTCGTGCTCATCAGATCCTCTCGGGAAGGGAGTGGCCGGCGCCCGGAGCCAGCTCGAAGGGCTCCGGCCGCCGGGGTGGTCACTTGCTGGCCTCCGGCTGGCAGGGGACGGCTCCGGAGCGCAGTACCCGGAAGTCGGGGGTGTGGTTGTAGAGGGTGCCCGGGAAGACGCCGAGGGCCGGCCAAGGAAGGGGAGGGCATGAGCCCGGAAGATGCCCGACCCCGCTCCCTCGTTCACCAGTTCAGCAGTTCCCGCACGCGGGCCTCGGTGAGGGTCGCGTCGGTGGCGTGAACACAGGTGATGCCCATCGCCTCGGCCGGCGGGAGGTTCCGTTCGTGGTCGTCGACGAACACGCATTCCTCGGGTGCCAGACCCATGCGTTCCACCGTCCGGCGGTAGATCTCCGGTGACGGTTTCCGGACGCCCTCCTCCTCGGAGAGGATCACGACGTCGGTGAAGCCCTCCCACATCCCCAACTCCTTGTACACGTTGAAGGGGGTCAGGCCGAAGGAGTTGGAGAGCATGGCGGTGACCATGCCCTCCCGGCGGGCCCGACCGACCAGCTCGACGATGCGCGGTTCGGGCCGTAGGCGGGCGAGAGCCCGGCGCATCAGGTCTGTGGGGTCCAGGCCGAGGATTCCGCCGATCACCCGGTTCCAGTCCTCCTGGGTGGCCCGACCCACCTCCAGTTCGGCGTAGACGTGCACTCCCTCGGGGTGCTCGGTGAGGGCGGCGAAATAGGCCCCCGGCTCCAGACCGGATTCCTGTTCGAACCCCACTCCGTTGGCGCGCATCGGGGTCGTCAGCACGCCCCCGAAGTCCAGGATGAGTCCGCGATATCCGCGATGGTCGCTCACGCTGCTGCTCCGCAGATGGATGGATGTCGGCCGCTGTCCGCGCGCGGAAGGGCGGGCGGACAGCGGCCGTTGAGTGCCCGCCACTTGTTGGGAGCGGGGCTTCAGTATCCACCGTTCCGGCCTACTCTGGCAGTGAGTGCCCAGCCATGACGAGAGCGAGAGGCGCGGGTGATGGAGAACGTCGGCACAACGAATTTCTCGATCGGAGACCGTGTTCGGTACTACCGGATGCGGCGCGGCCTGTCCCAACAGGCCCTCGGCGAACTGATCGGCCGTACGGACAACTGGATCTACCGCATCGAGCACGGTATCCGGCCGGTGGACCGCTTGTCGGTCCTGCTGTCCCTGGCGGAGGCCCTGCGGGTGGACATCTCCGACCTGGTCGGGATGGACATGGGATCCGGAGGCCAGGGGCCGCAGCACGATGGGGTCCCGGGCCTGCGCCGTGTGCTGTCCCGACCACCGTCCCACCTGGACACCGGTGGCTCTCCGATGACGACGGCGGACCTGAAGACGGCCGTGGAGAGCCTGTGGCGGACCTACGAGACCGAACGGGCGCAGCGCTACCGCCTGGTCGGGGAACGTCTGCCCGCGCTCCTCGGAGCCGCGCACACCACCCTCTCCGCCGCTCCCACGGGTGAGGAGAAAGAGATCGCCCGGCACGTCGTCAGCCTCTACGGTTTGGCGCAGATCTGGTTGCGCCGAGTGGGGGAACACACCCTGGCCCGGGTGGCGGCTGACCGCGGGCTGTCGATCGCCGACGAGACCGGCGATCCGGAACTACGGGCGGCCGCGGCCTGGTCGGTCGCCTGTGTCCTGACCTCCAGCGGCGACGTGGCCGATTCCATGGAACTGGCCCGCGAGATGATCGACCACTGCTCTGTCGACGACACCTCCCCGGAGGGCCACATCGCCGCGGTGGGCGCGCTGCACCTCCAGGGCGCGGTGGCGGCCATGCGGGCCGACCGCGGGCCGACGGCGTGGGACATGCTGCGCCAGGCCGACCGGTTCGCCGCCCGGATCACGCCCGGGACGAACCACTGGCACACGGTGTTCGGGGAGTGCAACGTGGCCATGCACGGGGTGCACCTGGCCGCCGAGGAGGGCAACGCCGCGGAGGCCCTGCGCCTGGCCGATGACGTACACGTGGCCGACTCCGTCCCGTTGGAACGCCGCACCCGGTACACGATCGAGGTGATGAACTGCAACAGGGTGCAGAAGGACGATTACGCGACCGTGTTCATGCTGAACAGGTTGCGGGAGCAGTCCCCCGAGGAGATCGTTTTCTCGCCCCTGGTGCGGGATGCGGTGGTCACCCTGATGAAACGGGAGCGCCCACTGTGGGCCGATGAACTGCGGAAAGTCGCGCACCACATCGGAGTGGCCTGACCGTCCACGTTAAGTGATCATGCATACCCTGCCAGTTAGGCAGGGTTGACGCCATGGCAGGGCCGGCACCGTGAACTCCCCCTACGGTCTGTGCTCATGACGCCACATCACTGCCTTCCCAGGCGGGGAGGGCTGACGGTCACCAGACCGGACGACCACCCTCCCCGCATCACGGAGGCCGGACGCCTCGCTCTCCCCCTCCTCGTCCATGACGAGGACACGGGGAGGACCAGAGTGGTCAACCTGGTCCTCCCCGTGGAGCAGGCCGTGACGCTGCTCCACCAGATGACCGGGGTACTGGAGGCGCCGCATGCCGGCACCCGATGAGCCGCCGGCTCCCCTCCCCCCGCCGCTGCGCGGGCCGCTGAACCGGCCGGTTCAGGCGTTCGCCCAGTGCGTCGACTGCCGCGAGCACAAGACGATGCCCCCCGGCTCCCTGATCACCTCCGGCGACCCCATAGCCTGCCCCGAGAACGCCCGCTACCGCTGCTCCGACTGTCGACGGCCCGCCACCGTGCCGGAGGGGGAGTGATGGGTACCGTCGCCACATTGGCACTGCCGCCCGGGCCCTCCATATCCCCGCCGTCGGTTGCCGCCACCACGCTGCGCCGTCGCCCCCACCGGGTCCCCGGCCCCGCGGTGCGCGTCGCGGACACGCTGTACGTGGCCGGTGAACTCCGCCAGGTCCTCGGAGTCCGCCCGGGCCGAACCGACACCCGGATCTTCCTCGACGCCTTCACTCTCGCCCTGGCACCGGGAGCCAACCTGCTGGTGTACCGCCCCGAGCTGCACCCGCCCGCCCAGCACCGGGACCGGCCGGTCCCCGGGATGCAGCC
>NZ_VKHS01000183.1 GCF_014141525.1 Streptomyces calidiresistens | reverse complement strand
CTGGTATGCAGGGGGCGTGATCACCGCATCCCCCGGCCCGAGGGCCGTCCCCCCGTCCGCCGTCGTCTCCCGGCCGCTCCCCGGGGGCGCGGCGTGAGCGCCCCCGCCCCGGACGCCGGGGCGAGCGGCCCCTCCGACCTCACCCGGCTCGGGGATCGACTGACCGAGTTCTCCGAGGCCCGCGGCTGGCAGCGGTACCACCTGCCGAAGAACCTGGTGGCGGCGCTGGCGGTGGAGGCGGCCGAACTCCAGGAGATCTTCCAGTGGATGACCCCGGAGGAGGCGGCGGCGGTGATGACGGACCCGGAGACCGCCCACCGGGTCCGTGACGAGGTCGCCGACGTGTTGGCCTACCTGCTGAGGCTGTGCGCGGTGCTCGACATCGACCCGGCCGCCGCGCTGGACGCCAAGATCGAGCGCAACGAGACCCGCTTCCCGCGCCCGGACACCACCGGCGGGGAATGAGCGCGATGCCCGGGGAGGGCGGGGCGCGACGGGAGGACCGCTGTTCGGTCGGTCGTTCCGCATCCGCCCCCTCGAACACCCCAGAATGGGGGGCATGGAACTGCGTATCTTCACCGAGCCCCAGCAGGGCGCTTCCTACGATGATCTGCTCGCGGTCGCCAGGGCCACCGAGGATCTGGACTTCGGTGCCTTTTTTCGTTCCGACCACTACCTGACGATGGGCGGGGACGGCCTGCCGGGTCCGACGGACGCCTGGATCACCCTGGCCGGCCTCGCCCGCGAGACCCGTCGCATCCGGCTCGGCACGCTGATGACCGCCGCCACCTTCCGCCTGCCCGGGGTGCTGGCGATCCAGGTGGCGCAGGTGGACGCGATGTCCGGCGGACGGGTCGAGCTGGGCCTGGGCGCCGGCTGGTTCGAGGCCGAGCACACCGCCTACGGCATCCCCTTCCCCAAGGAGAAGTTCCCCCGGCTGGAGGAGCAGCTGGAGATCGTCACCGGCCTGTGGGCCACCCCGGTCGGCGAGACCTTCTCCTACAGCGGCACCCACTACACCCTCACCGACTCCCCGGCCCTGCCCAAGCCCGCGCAGCCCAAGCCCCCGGTGCTCATCGGTGGTATGGGTGCCACCCGCACCCCGCGCCTGGCGGCGCGGTTCGCCGACGAGTTCAACCTGCCGTTCGCCTCGCTGGAGACCTCGGCCCAACAGTTCCGCCGGGTCCGGGAGGCGGCCGAGAAGGAGGGCCGCTCGCCCGATGACCTGATCTACTCCAACGCCCTGGTGGCGTGCGTGGGGCGGGACGAGGCGGAGATCGCCCGCCGGGCCGAGGCCATCGGTCGTGAGCCCGCCGAGCTGCGCGAGAACGGCCTGGCCG
Source organism: Streptomyces calidiresistens (assembly GCF_014141525.1). Classification (GTDB taxonomy): domain Bacteria; phylum Actinomycetota; class Actinomycetes; order Streptomycetales; family Streptomycetaceae; genus Streptomyces; species Streptomyces calidiresistens. Next base: position 6,665 of record NZ_VKHS01000183.1, on the reverse strand, counting down.
GCACCCCCGACGAGGTGGTGGAGAAGATCGGCCGCTACGCCGAGCTGGGCGCCTCGCGCGTCTACCTGCAGATCCTCGACCTGTCCGACCTGGATCACCTGGAGCTGATCTCCTCCCGGGTGCGGACGCAGCTGTCGTGACCGACCCGACCGGCACCGGTGCGTCCCCCGACGGGGTGCCCGGTGCCGGGGCGGGGCTCCCCCCGCTCACCGAGCCGTTGCCCCTGGACGGCGGCCTGTCCGCGCAACTGGCCGCGGCCGGTCACGAGCCCGGCGGGGAACTGTGGACGGCGGCCGCGCTCCTGGACGCCCCCGACGCCCTGGTGGCCGCGCACGGTGCCTTCCTGGCGGCCGGGGCGCGGGTCCTGCTGACCGCCTCCTATCAGGTGTCGCGGAGGGGCTTCGCCGCCCGGGGGGTCCTGGGGGCGGAGGCGGACGGACTGATCGGCCGGTCGGTGCGGTTGGCGCGGGCCGCCGTCGCGGCGCGGCCGGCGGGCGGTGAGCAGGTGTGGGTGGCGGGCTCGGTGGGCCCGTACGGCGCGGTGCTGGGCGGCGGTGCGGAGTACCGGGGGCGCTACGGCGTCGGGGCCCGCGAGTTGGAGCGGTTCCACCGTCCGCGGCTGGAGGCGTTGGCGGCGGCCGGCCCGGACCTGCTCGCCCTGGAGACGCTTCCGGACCAGGACGAGAGCGCGGTGCTGCTGCGGATGGCACCGGAGTTCGGGCTCCCGGTGTGGGTCTCGTGGACGATCGAGGGGGACCGCACGAGGGACGGCCGGCCGCTGGAGGAGGCGTTCGCCTCGGCGGTCGGGGTGCCCGGCGTCGTGGCGGTGGGGGTGAACTGCTGCCGCCCCGGGGACGTGGGGCCGGCGGTGGAGTCCGCCGCCTCGATCACCGGTCTGCCGGTGGTGGCCTATCCCAACAGCGGGGAGACCTGGGACCCGGTGCGGCGGCGCTGGACCGGCCCGCCGACGCTCCGCCCGGAAGCGGTGGCGGGGTGGGTGCGGGCCGGGGCGCGACTGATCGGCGGGTGCTGCCGGGTGGACGCGGAGCGGTTGGCCCCCGTGGCGGCGGCGGTCCGGGAGGCGGCCCCGGGGACGGGTCCCGCTTCCCCCGGAACGGATGCGGCACCGCCGTTCGGGTGAAATCGGCGACGAGGAGGCGCGGGCGCGGTCCTCCCGGGGCGCCGTTCGAGGGATCCCGGGGCGTTCGAGGCATGCGGATCAAGCCGTCTTCCCCGGCGTCGGACGGCCCCCGGGAGCGTGCCCGGGAGCCGCTGCCGGGAGTTCGGCGCCGGACGGAGGCGAGACCGTTCCCGGGCGCAAGAGGGCCGAAAGGCTTTCGGGGAAGGGGTGAGCGGGCCCCTCCGGAGAGTGTTCGACGGGTGTTCGATGACGGAGAGAAGCCGGCCGAGGGTATGACATGAGGTAATTGGTTTAATACTCAAGGTGACCGGATCATGTCCCTCCGGCGTTCCTCCGTTGGGAGGAACGCCTTCCGCTCCGGCAGACTCGGCGACGGCTTCCCCGCCGACCGGTTCCCGGGCGACGGTGCCGTCGAAGGGGAAGCCGGGTCGTGGTGACACCCCCGCGAGTGCAGGGTGGGGGAACATGCGACCGGCGGTTCCGTGGTCCCGTGGGGGGTACCACACGGGCCGCGCGCCCGGCTTGCCTCCCCGCACGGCCACCGGCGCGCGGCCCCGAACCGCGCAGGGGAAGACGGAGCCGGGCGCCGAGAGGCCGGACCGACCGCGTGGGGGCGGGGTCCGGGCCGCGCGCCCGGCTACCGTCGGTCCGGACGATCCCGGCACGCGCCCGGGGCGTGTTCAGGGGAGGGGCAACCCCACGAGCCCCGCGAGCACACCCAGCGCTCCCGCGCCCACCAGGGTGCCCACCACGCCGCGCCGCAACCCGATCAGCCACCCCGCCGCGAGCAGCAGCACCACCGCCTGCCACGGCTCCGACAGCGCCGCCGCCAACGGCACCGCCGACCCGGCGATCGCCCCCACCACCGCCGGTCCCGCCCCGTGGAAGAAGCCCCGCACCGCCGGGACGGTCCGCAACCGCTCCAGGGAGCGGCCACCCCCCAGCACCAGCAGAAAGGACGGCCCGAAGGCGACCACCGCCGCCACCAGGGCGCCGATCACCCCGCCGGCCGCCCACCCCACCACCGAGACCGTCTGCACCACCGGACCGGGCGTGATCTGCCCCAGCGCCACCGCGTTGAGGAACTCGGGGTCGGTCATCCAGCCGTGCCGCTCCACGGCGTCGGCGTGCATCAACGGGACGATCACGAAGCCGCCGCCGTAGGACAGCGCCCCCACCTTGTAGGCGGTCCAGGTCAGCGCGGACAGCCCGGCGGCCAGGGCGGTGGCGGGCAGGGCGGCGAGCAGCAGCCACAGCCGGCGGTCGGTCCGTGTCCGTCGCCTCCCCGGCTCCGTCCCCGAAGCCGACCCGGGTCCCCCGGCGCCGGCCGTCGGCTCCCCGGGGCGGGCGGCACGCCGCACGCCGACCTCCACCAGTCCGGCCCCGACCAGCACGAGCACCAGCCACGGACCGGCGAGGACCGCCCCCGCCGCCCCCGCCGCCCCGGTTGCCGCCGAGGAAGCCGGACCAGTCCTCGCCGGGATTGCCCCAGTCCCACTCGCCGGGGTTGCCCCAGCCGCCGGGATTGCCCCAGCCGCCTTCCCAGCCGCCGTTGTCCTCGCCGGTGCCGCCGTCGCCGGGCTGGGGGGCGCCGCCGCTCCGGTTGTCGCCGCCGTCACCGTTGTCGCCGGCGTCGCCGTCCTCCTCCTCGGCCTCGTCGGTGTCGCCGCGCGGGACGTTGACGTGGTTGAACGGGGTGGCGGGCACGCCCTCCAGGGCGCCCTGCATGGCGCTGCGCCAGATCGGGCCGGCGACGCTGCCACCGCCCGCCTTCTCCCAGAACTGTCCGGCGATGGTGATGTTCACCATCTCCACCAGGTTGGTGTCGCCGCCGACGCGGACGGCGGTGGACAGGTCGGGGGTGTAGCCGACGAACCACACGTTGCGGCGGTTGTCGGAGGTACCGGTCTTGCCGGCGTTGTCGCGGCCGCTGAGACCGACCTGGGCGCCGGTGCCGTCCTCGACCACGCCCTGCAGCATCATGTTGACGGTGTCGGCGGTGCGCTGGGACATCACCCGGGCGCACTCGGACTCGGGCACCGGAAGGCTCTCGCCCTCGGCGTCGGTCACCTCGAGGATCGCCACCGGCTCGCAGTGGGTGCCGCGGTTGGCGAAGGTGGCGTAGGCGTTGGCCATCATCAGCGGGGTGGTCTCCTGCCCGCCGAGGGTGACGCTCGGGTAGGCGGACAGCGGTGCCTCGCCCTCGCCGCGGCGGACGCCGAGCTTGTCGGCCATGGTCACGGTCTCGCAGAGACCGGCCTCCTGCATCAGCAGGACGAAGTAGGTGTTGATGGAGCGGCCGAGGGCGTCGGTCATGTCCCAGGCGCCGGTCATGGTCTGGGACTCGTTCTTCAGCTCCCACAGCTCGGTGCCGGCGGGACCGCCCTCGCAGGTGGTGAACTCCCGCTCCTCGATCTCCATCTCGAAGTCGGTGGCGTACACCTGCGCCGGGCTGATGCCCTTCTCCAGGGCGGCGGCGGCGGTGATCGGCTTGAAGGTCGAGCCGGGCTGGAAGCCGAAGCTGGTGCCGCCCATCTCGCTGGAGACGTTGAGGTTGAGCTGGGTCTGGTGGGCCTCGGCGTCCAGGCCGTAGGGGCGGCTCTGGGCCATGGAGAGGATGTGGCCGGTGCCGGGCTGGATCTGGACGACGGCAGCGGTGACCTCGTCGTCGGGGTTGGCGCCGGCCTTGGCGGCCTCGGCCGCGGCGGTCTGGGCCTGCGGGCTGAGGGTGGTGCGGATGGTGAGACCGCCGAGGGTCCAGCGGGCCTGGCGGTCCTCCTCGGTCTGACCGAAGACGGGGTTGCTCAGGAACTCCTGGCGGACGTAGTCGCAGAAGAAGCCGGCGTCCCGGGTGGCGGTGATGCAGCCGTTGCGGGGGCTGCTGAACTCCAGCTCCAGGTCGCGGCCGCGCGCCTCACGGGACTCCTCGGCGGTGATGTCGCCGACCTGCTCCATCCGGTTGAGGACGGTGTTGCGGCGCTTGAGCGCCTCGTCCGGTGAGTTGATCGGGTCGTAGCGGCTGGGGGACTGCACCAGGCCGGCGAGCAGGGCGGCCTCGTGCAGTTCGAGGTCGGCGGCGGGCTTGGAGAAGTAGCGCTGGGAGGCCGCCTCGACGCCGTAGGTCTGCTGGCCGAAGAAGGTGATGTTGAGGTAGTTCTCGAGGATCTGGTCCTTGCCCAGTTCCTCCTCGACCTGGATCGCGTACTTCAGCTCGCGGATCTTGCGGCCGATGGTCTGCTGGGTGGCGGCGGCGACGGCCTCGGGGTCGTCCCCGGCGGCCTCGACGAAGACGTTCTTGACGTACTGCTGGGTGAGGGTGGAGGCGCCCTCGGCGGTGCCGCCCTCCTCGATGTTGCGGTTCAGGGCCCGCAGGACGCCGCGCAGGTCGATGGCGCCGTGCTCGTAGAAGCGGGCGTCCTCGATGGCGACGATGGCGTCCAGGAGGTAGGGGGACATCTCGTCGATGGGAACGACGGTGCGGTTGCGGGCGTAGACCTCGGCGATCTTGCCGCCCTCGGAGTCCAGGATGGTGGTCTTCTGGCTCAGCGGGGGGCGGGTGAGGTTCACGGGGAGTTCGTCGAACCCCTGAATGGTGGTCTTGGCGGCGAGCCCCAGGGAACCTATGGCCGGCAGGGCGAGCCCTGCCAGCACGGCCCCCGCCAGGACACTGACCCCCAGAAACTTCGCCGCCTGCTGAGCGGTGGTCAGCCCACCACCCGGTCGCTTCGCTCCCATGACGGCCAGCGTACGCGGCGAAACGTCGGACAGGCGCCCGGGTGTTCGCCTACTCTGGTCACGTGTCCCACACAATCACGTGGAGGTCAACTCGGCAATCACTCTTTGGAGTGATTCCGTCGCGCGATTCGCGGGATGCCCCGACCCCCGAGGGTTGAGAAATCTGATGGTCGTTTGCGACGAATGACCGATTTCGTCCCCGTGTCGACAGGGGTACATGCTCACTCGAACGGGTGACATTGGGCCCCGGCATAGTCCAAACGGGTCATTCGAGATTAGGCCCACCGGGGGTGTTGTGCCGCGCCCACCTTCCGTAACGTCCTCAACCGGCAGGGGTGAATATGCCACTTGCCGCCGTGGGGGAGCCTCGATTCGGGAGAGGACGGCACCGGCATGGGCTGGGTTACCGACTGGAGCACGCAGGCGGCGTGCCGAGCGACCGATCCGGACGAACTGTTCGTCCAGGGGGCCGCGCAGAACAGGGCGAAGACGGTGTGCACCGGATGCCCGGTACGCACGGAGTGCCTCGCCGACGCGTTGGACAACCGCGTCGAGTTCGGGGTCTGGGGAGGGATGACCGAACGGGAGCGCCGCGCGCTGTTGCGCCGTCGCCCCACCGTCACCTCGTGGCGGAAGCTGTTGGAGACCGCGAAGCTGGAGTACGAGCGCTCGCTCGGCCTCGGCGCCCCCGGCCGGGCCGTCCCCGGCCGCACCGCCTCACCCGGGGCGGCCGGCACCGGGGCGGGGCCGGCCCGGGTGGCCTGAGGAACGACCGGCACGCGGCCGGCCGGTGGGAACCCCGGCCGGCCGCGGGACCGGGGCGCGAACACCGGTGGGGGAAGCCGCCGGAACGCGGCCCCCGGCCGGGAGGACGCGTCCACCGCGCCCCCTGGGCACCCGGTACCGCCCGGCGGGCCGCGGGCCCGTACGACGGGCCCCCGCGCGGCGCGCGGGGCCCCGGGGGCACGCGCCCCGCGGGGGCCTCCCGACGCTCGGCACGATGGGCGGCTCCCGCTAGAGTCGGGCCATGACCAAGTGGGAGTACGCGACCGCACCGCTCCTGGTGCACGCCACGAAGCAGATCCTGGACACCTGGGGCGAGGACGGCTGGGAGCTGGTCCAGGTCGTCCCCGGCCCGAACAGCGAGCAGTTGGTGGCCTACTTCAAGCGGCCCAAGCAGTGACCGGCCGCGTCGACGCCCGTCTCGCCGAACTCGGCCTGACGCTGCCCGATGTGGTGCCGCCGGTGGCGGCGTACGTGCCCGCCGTCGTGAGCGGCCGTCACGTGCACACCTCCGGTCAGCTGCCGATGGTGGAGGGAACCCTCTCGCTGACCGGCAAGGTCGGCGCCGAGGTCACCCCCGAGGAGGGCCGGGAGCTGGCCCGCACCTGCGCGCTGAACGCCCTGGCGGCGGTGAAGTCCGTCGCCGGCGACCTGGACCGGGTGGTGCGGGTGGTGAAGGTCACCGGCTTCGTCGCCTCGGCCCCGGACTTCACCGGCCAGCCGCAGGTGATCAACGGCGCCAGTGAACTGCTGCAGGAGGTCCTGGGAACCCGGGGCGTCCACGCCCGCAGCGCCGTCGGCGTGGCGGTCCTGCCCCTGGACTCGCCGGTCGAGGTGGAGATCACCGTCGAACTGGAGGGCTCCGCGGAGGACTCCGCCGGCCTCTGAGCCCGCCCCGGATCGGCCGCCCCTCCCCGGGGACGGGCGGCCGATCCGACCGGGCCCCGGTACCCGCCCCGGACCGGGGACCGTCGACGCCACCGGCCGACCCACCGAACGCCCCTCC
>NZ_VKHS01000182.1 GCF_014141525.1 Streptomyces calidiresistens | reverse complement strand
GAGGGTGCTGGCCCGGGCCGAACGGGTCGCGGCGGGGGAGTGGGGCGCCGGGCGGATGGAGATGACGGTCATCTCGCTGCGCTCGGACCTCATCGCCTGGTACGAACGGCGCGGATACCGCCGCACGGGTCGGATGACCCCTTTCCCCTACGGGGATCCCCGCTTCGGTCTGCCCCGGCGGCCGGATCTGCGGTTCGAAACCCTGGTCAAGGACCTTTCCGCGGCCGGGACCCGGATCCTCCGTCCCTGACCCGGTTCCCCGGCGCGACCCCGATCAGCGGCCCGCGGCCGGGGTGGTGACCGGCCTTCCGATCCCCCCGGGGGGAAGGTCGCGGGCGGCGGTCACGATCGCGGGTTCGTCCGTGACCACGCCGTCCAACCCCAGCTCCACCACCCGGGCCAGGTCGGCCGGCGTGTTCACGGTCCACGCGATGACGGCCACCCCGGCTTCCCGACAGCGCTCCACGACCCCGGCGGTCAGCTCCGGGAGTTCGCAGGAGACCATGTCGGCCCCCGCGGCGAGGGCCCGTTCCGCCGCCCGCGGGGTGGACCGGCCGGTGACGACCGCGATCGCGATGTCGGGCAGCAGGGCCCGGGTGGCCCGCAGCGCCTCGTCGTGGAAGGAGATGACCCGCACCCGGTCGTGCAGGGACCGCTCGGTGACGATCCCCGCCAGCACCTCGGCGGCGGCGGGGTCCTTGATCTCGGCCTGGATCGGCAGATCCACCTCCTCGACCACCTCGGTGAACAGGGGGATCCGCTCGCCGGCGCCCGCGTCCAGGGCGCGCAGGTCGGGCAGGTCGAGATCCGCGACGCGGCCGGTGCCGTCGGTGGTGCGGTCCACCGTGGTGTCGTGCATCACCACCAGTCGGCCGTCCCGGCTCAGGTGCAGGTCCAGTTCGATCACGGCCACGCCCTCGGCCCGGGCCCGTCGGAAGGACCGCAGGGTGTTCTCCGGTTCGACCCCCATCAGGCCCCGGTGTCCGACGGTGAGCAGGGGCATGGCCGGTCGTCTCCCGGAGGTGGGTCGGAGGGGCGCCGCCCGGGCCCGGGCGGCGCCGCCACCCTAGACCGGGCCCGGCGCCCCCGGGGTCGACGCGCGCGAAGGTCATCCGGAATTCATCCGCTTCTTCTCCCGTCGTCGCCCCGGTTGACGGGAGGATCGACGTGATAAATGCCTCCGAGCCGCAAGGTTTACGGCTTCAGCGGTTGTGAGGGCTCCGACTTGCCGGTTACGGTGCTGCCACGCGAAAAGTTTTCGCGCGAACGCGGTACTCGGTGGAAGGTGAGGAGAGACCATGGCGGGTCAGTCGGTTTCCGTGTCCCCGGTGGAGGCGTCCCCGCGACCCCCGGCGGTCGGGGAGACCGGTGGGCGGGTCGTGGACCACCCCGCCTGGCCGGCGCTGAGGGCGGCGGTGGAGGAGATCCGGGCGGCCCAGTCCGCCGACGGGTCCATCGCCCCGGCCGGGGAGGGCGTCCCGGAGCGGGGGCGGCTGCGCGCCCTGGTGGAGGAGGTCGTGGAGGGGGTCGGGCGACTCTCGCCGCTCATGCCGCACGACGCGGCCTACCACCGCGCGCTCGTCGGGGACCTGCGGCGCTGGGCCCGGGAGGACTTCGGCGTCCCGGACTTCCTCGACTCCCTCACCGCCTTCGAACCCGCCCGGGAGCGGCGGGACGGTCGGCAGCACCTGGCGCTGTTCCCCATGTACACCCAGAACGGCAACCCCGACCGCAACCTGGAGGCCGTGGTCTTCCGGCTGGTCTGGCCGGAGTGGTTGGCGGAGCTGGAGCGCAGCCGTTACGACAACCCGCTCTTCCTGGGCATCGCGTTCGAGGACTTCACCCCGGGCTACGACACCCACTCGGCGGTGCTCTTCCCGGAGACGGTGGCGGTTCGGGAGGTACCGGCCCGGTACACCTGGGGCGGGATCTTCTGCGACCGGGAGGCGGCCCGTTTCCGCCGCGTGGTGAGCGCCGCCTGCGAGGTCACCCGGTTGGAGCTTCCCGAGGAGGTCCGGGGGCTGCTCACCGACCAGCAGCGGTGCCTGGAGACCTTCGTGCTGTGGGACATGATCCACGACCGCACGCACAGCCACGGCGACCTGCCCTTCGACCCCTTCATGATCAAGCAGCGACAGCCGTTCTGGATGTACGGCCTGGAGGAGCTGCGCTGCGACCTCACCGCCTTCCACGAGGCGGGCCGGCTGGCGGCCGAGGGGATGCGCCAGGGCCGCGACATGCGGTGCGCCGTTCTCCTGGAGCGTCTCTTCCGCTTCCCGGTGACCGGTGAGCGACGACGCAACTACGACGGCCTGGGGGGCCAGTTGCTCTTCGCCTATCTGCACCGGCACGACGCCCTGCGGTGGACCGACAACCGCCTCACCATCGACTGGGACCGGGCGGCGGAGGTCACCGACCGTCTGCGCGGGGAGATCGAGACGCTCTACCGGGAGGGCATCGACCGTCCCAAGCTCGTCCACTGGCTCAAGGCCTACGAACTGGTCTCCGCGTACCTGGCACCGCATCCCGCCTCCACCTGGGCGAAGGGGCCGGAGGCACTGGACCTGTCGCTGCCGCCGCGCAAACTGGTCGACGACGTCCACCCCGACGAGTTCCCGCTGAGCCTGTTCTACGAGGCGCTGGCCCGCAAACTGCGCGCGGTGATCGAGTCCACCCGGGGCATCGTCCCCGACGACTCCCGCCCCGCCGAGGCGGCCTGACCCGCGGATCGCCGGCCCCCGGCGCCCCGGCACCCGCGCCCCGCGCGTGCCGGGGCGCGCCGGGGCGGACTCCCGGGGCGCGCCCGGATCCCCATCGGCGGATGATGGAGGTCACGGGCCTCCGGCGCGGGGTGTCGTGTCCCGTGCCGCCCGTTCCCGCCGGCCGATTCCCGGTCGGTTCGTCCCGCGCACCCCGCGTCCCCGACGGCCGGGTGCCCCAACGCCAGAATCCCGAGGAAGGGCGAGCGTCATGAGTGTTTCCGGAACGGACGGGCCGTCGCCGGCGGGGGGCCCGCTGGAGGGGGCGGTGGTCGCGGTCGCCGGAGCCGGTGGGCCCGCCGGCCACGCCGTCCTGCTGCGGCTGGCCGAGGCCGGTGCCACGGTGCTGGCGGCCGACGCGGATCCCCTCCGGCTGGCGGAGGGGGTGGACGCCGCCCGCTTCGCCCACGGCGGGGCGACCGTCATCGGGGACACGGTCGACCTGCTCGACCCCGCCGCCGCGCGCCGCTGGGCCGAGCGGGCGGAGCGGGAGTTCGGCCGGGTGGACGGGCTGGTGCACCTCGTCGGCGGATGGCGTGGTTCGGCCTCCTTCGCGGAGACCGACCTGGCCGACTGGGAGCTTCTGCACAACCTGCTCATCCGCACCGTCCAGCACACCTCCCTGGCCTTCGCCGGTCCCCTGGAGCGGAGCGGCAACGGCCGGTACGTCCTGATCAGCGCGGCGGGCGCCGCCCGCCCCACGGCGGGGAACGCCGCCTACGCCGCCGCCAAGGCGGCGGCGGAGGCGTGGACCCTCGCCCTGGCCGACGCCTTCCGCAAGGCCGGTCGGCGGGCCGGTGGGGAGGGCGGACCGCCCGCCGCGGCGACCGTCCTCGTGGTGAAGGCACTGCTCCACGACGCGCTGCGCGCGGAGCGCCCGGACGCGACCTTCACCGGTTTCACCGACGTGCGGGACCTGGCCGAGGAGGTGCGCGCCCTGTGGGACCGCCCCGCGGCCGAGATCAACGGGCGTCGGGTCTCCCTGGTGCCGGAGTCCTGACCCGGGCCCCGGTCCCCGCCGGTCCGGCATCCGGCATCATCGTTGCCGGGGCGCCCACCGGCGTCCCGGTCCCCTTCCCGTTCCGCACCCCGAGCCCCGGGAGCCCGCCCTGCGCACCGACGCCCAACGCCGCCACGACCCCGCGGTCCGCGGCTTCGCCAGTGACAATCACGCCGGAGTCCACCCCGAGGTGCTGGCCGCCATCGCCCTCGCGAACGAGGGGCACCAGCCCGCCTACGGCGCGGACGTGTACACCGACCACCTCCAGCGGGTCGTGCGCAGCCACTTCGGGCCGTACGCCAGGGCCCACCCCGTCTTCAACGGCACGGGTGCCAACGTGGTGGCCCTGCAGGCGCTCACCGACCGGTGGGGGGCGGTGATCACCGCCGACTCCGCGCACATCCACGTCGACGAGTGCGGAGCGCCGGAACGGGTCGGCGGTCTGAAGCTGCTCACCGTGCCCACCGAGCACGGCCGGCTGACCCCCGAGCTGATCGACCGCGAGGCGTACGGGTGGGAGGACGAGCACCGGGCGACGCCGCAGGTGGTCTCCATCACGCAGAGCACCGAACTGGGAACGGTCTACACGCCGGACGAGATCGCCGCGATCTGCGAGCACGCCCACCAGCTGGGCATGCACGTCCACCTCGACGGTGCCCGGCTGGCCAACGCCGCCGCCTCGCTGAACCTCCCGATGAGGGCGTTCACCGACGTTCCGGGAGTGGACGCGGTCTCCTTCGGGGGCACCAAGAACGGCCTGCTGATGGGGGAGCTGGTCGTGCTGCTCAACCCCGACCTCGGCCGGCGGATCGAGCACATCCGCAAGCTCTCCATGCAACTGACCTCGAAGATGCGCTTCGTCTCGGTGCAGTTCGAGGCACTGCTCGCGGGGGAGCTGTGGCTGGAGGGGGCCCGGCACGCCAACACCATGGCGACCCGCCTGGCCGAGGGCGCCCGCGCGATCGACGGGGTGGAGATCCTGCACCCGGTGCAGGCCAACGCCATCTTCGCCCGCATCCCCCCGGAGGTCTCCCACCGGCTGATGAAGCGGTACCGCTTCTACTTCTGGGACGAACGCGCCGGGGACGTGCGCTGGATGTGCTCGTGGGACACCACCGAGGAGGACGTGGACGGCTTCCTCGCGGCCCTGCGCGAGGAGATGTCCCGCGGTTGAGGCGCCGGGCCCGCCGCCCGGGCCGTGGTGCCGGGCGGCGGGCCCGGCACCACCACGGGGTCAGTGGCCCTGCGGGAGCGGGGCGGTGCCCCCCAGGTGCGCGGGGAGCCACCAGGTGTCCCGCTCGTCGCGCGGGGTGCCCGGATACGCCCGCTGGGCGGCCTCCAGCAGTTCCTGGATCCGGGAGCGCAGCCGTGCGGTCACCTTCGTCGGGTCCTCCCGCGGGTCCACCTCCATCGGCGCCCCCACCCGGATGGTGATGGGGAAGTGGTTGCGCCGCAGGTCGCGGGGGTGCCCCTTGGTCCACAGCCGCTGGGTGCCCCACAGGGCCACCGGCAGCACCGGTACCCCCGCCTGCTGCGCCAGCCGGGCGGCCCCCGTCTTGAACTCCTTCAGGGTGAAGGAACGGGAGATCGTCGCCTCCGGGAAGATCCCCACGATCTCCCCCGACCGCAGGGCCCGCACGGCGTGCCGGAAGGCGTGCTCGCCCTGCTCGCGGTCCACGGGTATGTGCTTCATCGCCCGCATCAGGGGTCCGGAGACCCGGTGGCGGAAGACCGAGTCCTTGGCCATGAAGCGCACCAGCCGCCGGGAGGGGCGGGCGGTCAGTCCGGCGAAGACGAAGTCCAGGTATCCGATGTGGTTGCTGACCAGCACCGCCCCGCCGCGCCGGGGGATGTGCTCGGTGCCGCCGATGTCGAAGCGCAGGTCGAGCATCCGGAACATGGTTCGGGCGGCGCCGATGACCGGCGGATAGACGAGGTCTGCCATGGGGTACTGCCTGCTTCCTGCGGGGATCCGCGGAGGGGACGGGAACGGGTGGGCCCGCCGGTCGGGGGGCGGACCGGCGCGTGGTGCGGTGACCCGTCGCGTCCGCGGTGGGGTTACCGTTCGGTTTCCCGGACCCTAACCTACGCTTCCGTAACCCCGAACGGCGACGGGCCGGGGGGAGGCCGGCGCCCCGCCCCGCCGCACCGCCGGTCGGGTGGGTGTGCGACTGCCTCACCCACCCCCTCGCCGGGTAGGCAAGGTCACATGCGTCATTCTTGGCGGGGCGGGAACCAGTACGATGTACTGGCGAGTAACAAGGCGGGTGGATCATCCCCGGTGTCCCCGCCCGGTACGGGCCGTGGAGGCCGCATAGGCTGCCGGGAGAGGCAGCCCGAGGAGCACCGAGAGCTAGGAGAGCCGGCGTGAGCTTGAGGATCGTTGTCTGTGTGAAGTACGTGCCCGACGCCACCGGTGACCGGGGCTTCACCGACGAGCTGACCACCGACCGCGAATCCGTGGACGGTCTGCTCTCGGAACTCGACGAGTACGCCGTCGAGCAGGCCCTGCAGATCGCCGAGAGCGCCGACGACGCGGAGATCACCGTCCTGACCATGGGGCCGGAGGACGCCGGCGACGCACTGCGCAAGGCGCTGTCCATGGGCGCCGACAAGGCCGTCCACGTGGAGGACGACGACCTCCACGGCACCGACGTCTTCGGCACCTCCCTGGTGCTGGCCCGGGCCATCGAGAAGGTCGGCTACGACCTGGTGGTGTGCGGCATGGCCTCCACCGACGGCGTGATGGGCGTGCTGCCCGCGCTGCTCGCCGAGCGCCTGGGCGTGCCCCAGGTGACCCTGCTCTCCGAGGTGTCCGTCGCGGACGGCACGGTGACCGGCCGCCGGGACAACGACGCCGCCTCCGAGGAGCTCAGCGCCTCCCTGCCGGCCGTCGTCTCGGTGACCGACCAGTCCGGCGAGGCCCGCTACCCCTCCTTCAAGGGCATCATGGCGGCCAAGAAGAAGCCCGTGGAGACCCTGGACCTGGAGGACCTGGAGATCGAGGCCGAGCAGGTCGGCCTGGCCGGCGCCTGGACCGCGGTGGAGGACGCCACCGAGCGTCCCGCCCGCACCAAGGGCGAGATCGTCACCGACGAGGGCGAGGGCGCCAAGCAGTTGGCCTCCTTCCTCGCCGAGCGCAAGTTCATCTGACGACCGGCGCGCGGTCCGCGCCCCTCCCACCACCCCATTTCCCGGGCAACCCGCAGGAGCACTCCCATGGCTGATGTCCTCGTTCTGGTCGACCACGTGGACGGCGGCGTCCGCAAGCCGACCCTCGAACTGCTCACCCTGGCCCGTCGTCTCGGCGACCCCGTGGCCGTCCACCTCGGCCCCGGCGCGGACGCGGCCGCCCCGACCCTCGCCGAGTACGGCGCGGTGCGGGTCCTGACCGCCGACGCCCCCGAGTTCACCGAGTACCTGGTGGTCCCCAAGGTGGACGCGCTGCGCGCCGCCGTGGAGGCCGTCTCCCCGGTCGCGGTGCTGGTCCCCTCCTCCGCGGAGGGCAAGGAGATCGCCGCGCGGCTGGCGCTGCGACTGGACTCCGGCCTGATCACCGACGCGGTGGACGTGGAGGCCGGTGACGAGGGGCCGATCGCGACCCAGTCGGTCTTCGCGGCCGCCTACACCACCCGGTCCCGGATCACCTCCGGTACCCCCGTGATCACGGTCAAGCCGAACTCCGCCGCCCCCGAGGCGGCCCCCGCCGCGGGCACCGTGGAGCCGTTGGAGGTGACCGTCACCGAGGGCGGCGGTGGCACCCGGGTGGTCTCCCGCGCCGCCCGTGAGTCCACCGGACGCCCGGAGCTCACCGAGGCCGCGATCGTGGTCTCCGGCGGGCGCGGCGTCAACGGCGCCGAGAACTTCTCGATCATCGAGGAGCTGGCCGACTCCCTGGGGGCGGCCGTGGGGGCCTCCCGGGCCGCCGTGGACGCCGGCTGGTACCCGCACTCCAGCCAGGTCGGCCAGACCGGCAAGTCGGTCTCCCCGCAGCTCTACATCGCGGCGGGCATCTCCGGCGCCATCCAGCACCGGGCCGGCATGCAGACCTCCAAGACCATCGTGGCGGTCAACAAGGACGAGGAGGCCCCGATCTTCGACCTGGTCGACTTCGGCGTGGTCGGCGACCTCTTCCAGGTCGTGCCGGCGCTGACCGAGGAGGTCAGGACCCGCAAGGGCTGAGCACCCCGAGGTGGGGTCGGGCCCCGGTGCCGATGACGGCGCCGGGGCCCGACCCGTGTGCTCCCCTCCCCCC
>NZ_VKHS01000181.1 GCF_014141525.1 Streptomyces calidiresistens | reverse complement strand
CGCCCGCCCCCGGCGTCACCACCCTCGATGCCTACCGCGCCATGGGGCGACTACTGACCCGACCGGCCGTGGTGTTCCTGCTGCTCGCCGCCGCCACCCTGTTGTGCGGCTTCGTCGCCCTCTACACCGGTCTGCAGACCACCGGTCCCGAGGCACTGGCCGGGGATGCCGACGCTCTGTTGGCGATGCGCGCCTGTGCGCTGCCCGCGATGCTGCTGGTACCGCTGCTTGCCGCCCGGGGCTTCGCCCGGATCCCCCCGGGGCGGCGGGTATTCGGTGCCCTCCTGTTGGCAGGCCTGACCAGCGGCCTCGTCGCGCTGCTCTCCGGAAACGACATCGGCGTGGTGATGCTCGGCGCGCTGCTGTTCGTCTTCGTCTTCGCGGTCGCCGTCGCCGCTCCCGCCCTGGTCGAGGCGATCGGCCGGTTGGCCGGCCCCGCCCGCGGAGCCGGTGTGGCGCTCTACACCTTTGCCCTCTTCGTCGGCGCGGGACTCGGCCCGCAGTTCGCCACCGCCCCGGACGGCGGCTACGGCACCGTGGCCGGCGGGGTGGCCGCGCTGCTGATGTGCGGCGCAGGCATGGCATGGATCGGGGAAAAGACCACACGAGCACACCGATGACCGGGACGCAGGCGATGGTGCTTGCGCCCAGTCGGGCCGAGCCCGCCGTGCCGCCGAGTCGGCCAACAGCGGATACCCACCGGGAGACACATGGCGATCACACCGTTGTCGTGGCGCGCCACCACCCACCGGCTGCCCCGGCACACCGCCCCGGCGCCGCCCGTGCCACCGCGGTCGTCGACCAGGTCGACGGCACCTCGCCCGGCCACGGACGACCGACCACCGAGGCCTCCGCCCCGACCCGGGCGCCCCGGACCGGTCCCCACCGGCCGCACCTCATCGCCCCCGAGCCCGCACCGGGAGTGGAGGTGCAGGAGGTGGACCGGTACGACGGGACGAAGCCCGCCGCCGCGGACGGCCGACACCCCGTCACCACCCCGAAGGTGAAGACGCGTCACACCCACGGCCGGCACACACGGGACCTCGTGAACAGCCGGGATGAGGTGATTTCCCACGAGCGGGATATCCGCGGGGAGCCGAGATGCGGTTGCGTGATGCATGGATCGTCGAGCCGGAAGACCCCCGCCCACAGCCGGGGCCGCCCCACATGCTTGCCGAAGGGAGAATCCGACCATGACCGCCACACCCGTGGCACCGATCGCGTTCTTCGATGTCGACGAGACGTTGATCAACACCAAGAGCATGTTCGACTTCCTCCGCTTCCACCTGGGAGAGGAGACCTACATCCGCGAGGCGGAACGGCTACGGGCCATGGCACAGGCGGGCGCGGACCGCAGCGAGGTCAACCGGGCCTACTACCGCCTGTACGCGGGTGCACTCTGGTCCGACCTGTTGGCGCAGGGCCGTCGCTGGTACGAAGAGATACGTTCCGGCCGTCGTATCGGCCCCCCGCTCATCGCCTCCACACTGGCCGCCCTGCGCCACCACCGGACAGCCGGACACCGCATCGCCCTGGTCTCCGGCTCGTTCCTGCCGTGCCTGGCCCCCCTGGCCGAGCACCTCGGAGCGGACACGGTGCTGTGCACCGACCCGGTACGCAACGGGCAGGGAAAGCTCACGGGGGAGGTGATCCGTCCGGTGATCGGCCCCCACAAGGTGGCCGTCGCGCGGGAGGCCGCCGCACGGGAAGGCGTGCCGATGACCGACTGCTACGCCTATGGGGATCACGCCAGCGACCTGGACCTCCTGCGGGCGGCCGGCCGACCCCACGTCGTCGGCGGTGACCCCCTGCTGATGGAACACGCCCACCGGTACGGCTGGCCGGTGCTGTCCACCGCGGTCCTCGTGACCGAACCCACCCCTACGGGAGGGCTGTGTGCCGTGGTCTCCTCCCCCTGTGGGGGAGGATGTTCCGTGGCCGCGTGGTCCATGCCCGACGACCTGGCAGCGGACTGGGAGTGCACCGCCGCAGCCCGGTGAACCCCGTCCCCGTCACCTTCTTCGTGACCCCGAAACAGGGCTCCCGGCCGGCGGGCCCGGCATGACTTGCCCCCTGCCGGCCGGATGGGCGCGGAGGCGATGTCACCGGGCCCGGGGCCACCGACCGCCGATGAGAGGCCCGGCCGCCATCCGGGCCCGGCGCAACACCGGGCGCCGGAAGCACGGATCGGCGAACCCTTGGAGACCCACCCTCTTTCCGGGATTCCGCCCCCGGTGCCCGCAATCGGTGTCGGGGCCGCCGCCGTGCCGCCGGCCTCCTGTGTCGGACTCGCCCCGGCCACCAAGTTCCCCGGCCGGGCCTTGCCCCGCCACCCGCTACGAGCCGGCCCGGGCGGTCGTCGACGCCCTGCGGGACGCGACCCCGACCACCCGCACCGCTACCACCGGGCGGGAACAGCCGGAGCGGGAATCTCGAACCCCCACCGGGAACGCTCGCCACCGGCTGCTGCGCTGAGAACTCATCAGTGATGATAGGTGTGCATATGCGGAGTACGGAGGAGCAACTGCGGCTGACGGTCGCGGCGTTGTTGTTCGCGACGGGGGAGACGCAGCGGGAGTTGCGGGCGGGGGCAGACGGAGATCTCCCGTCGCCAGTCCGGCGCCACGCCCTGGACTCTCGCGGATCTGGATGCCCTGGCCGCGCATTACGGCATTCCGGTGCCGGATCTGTTGTGCGGGGTGGACCACGCCCTCGCTGGGCTGCCCGCCCACCGGCGAGCCGCGACTCTGGGCGGCGCGCGGGCCACCATTGCGACCGAGGGGGAGTAGGGGTTGTGGGGGAGGTCGAGGAGGCGATCGAGCGCGCGGACCGTGAGGGCTTCACCCGGCAGCCGCCGAAGACGTTGAAGGGCCGGATCAACTTTCTGGTCAAACAGCTGGGCAGCACGAGGGCCGTCGCGCGGGAGATCGGGGTCACCGCGGACTCGGTGAACCGCTACCGGCGCGGTGCCCGTACCGCCCGCCCCGATATCGCGGCCCGGATCGAGGACGCGGTCCGGTCCCGGTGGCAGCCCGGCGTGCGCAAACGCCGCCGCCGGCAGGCGGCCACCACCGGCGGGGTCACCATCGAGACCCGCGCCCGCTTCGGATACACCGCACCGGTCGGCACCACCGACGACGGACGCTTCCGCCGCCTGACCGTGCACCTTCCCCCCGAGTACGCCCGCCGTCTGTTCGACGCACGCGAACAAGGAGCCAGCGACCGGCAGATGCGCGACATCATCGCCGAAGGGCTCAAAGAGGTGTACTTCCAGGACGGCGGCCACCGCGCCATGGGACTCACGGACGTGGCCATCACCGATATCGACTACCTGGACCTGGACTACTGACCAGGAGCCACGCACACGAAGCGGCCCGCCCCGTGTGACTGAGCCCTTCACTTGGCGGATGAGCGGTTGAGTTGGCGCACTGAGCACCCGCGCGTGTTTTCGCCCCCGGCCGCCGGCCCGTACCGGCGCGGGCGCCACAGGCCCGCCGAGGCTCGCCGCCGCTTCATGGCTCCGAGAGGTCTGTCAGCAGCCATACAGGCACGCGGTGATGCGTTCCAGGACTACAGGGATAGGGGCGTGCTCAGAGATACCGCCTCAGCCAGTCGGGCATGCTCGGGTCGTCGAGTCCCCAGGACTCCTGGAGCGATTCGTCCTTCTGCCAGGTGTTCTCATCGCCGTCGAAGAACTTCTGCCGGTGGCACTTGTACTTGACGACGGTGTCGCCTTCGAGCCTGTACTCGTTCCAGTAGTAGTTCTGCCTCCCGTGGCCTTTCCACTCCTGGGTCGTGTAGATCGTCGTCATGAAGTCGGAGTGTAGCCAGGGCGCTGACCCGGCTTGACGGCGTAACCCGGACAGGCCGGGGCGAGTGAGGAGGCGATCGCGGACGCCGCCGACACCGGAGTACGGGCCGCAGTAGCGAAGAGGACGGCGTCCTCGCCGAGGAGATCCACAAAGGGTTTGGGAAGTAGGAACACCTGCTCAACAACGTGTGACTGAGCGCCTCGGCTTGCCAGGCGTCCCCACGCGGGTGCTCAGTGCGCCAACTCAACCGCTCATCCGCCAAGTGAAGCGCTCAGTCACCCCCCCGGCATTGCAGCTGCCGGGGCGGGCCGTTGTCGATCGCTGCCGGCGCCGTCACCGCCCCGCGCCCCGGCACGGTCCCCGATGTGGTGTGGTGACGGTGCCCGGTGCGCTTCGCCGGTCGTCGGGTGCGCTGCCCACCCACGCGATCGGCTGCCCCTGGCTGTTGTGGCCCCGGGGCGGTTCCTCCATTGAGGTTTCGTGGCCCTTCTCCAGGACGCAGATCCGTCCCCAGCGGCCGTGCTTGCCGGGACGGATCCCGGTGAGCCGGGCCGCGTCGCCCTCGCGCACGGCCTGTTCGTAGCGGTCCTGGAAAGGCTGGAGGCGTGTGCTCAGCTCTCTGCCGAGTTCCGTCTCCGCCGCCTCGATGTGTGCCCGCGCCTCCTGCACCCCGGGGTCGGACAGCAGAACCGAGATCACCGTCTCCGCCTCCAGGAACGCATGGGTGCGGCCGTGCCGCCGCAGTGCCTCCCGTACACGTTCCTCCTGCGTGTGGTCACCGGTCACGGTCGTCCCCTCGCTCACCGCAGGACCCGGCCCCGGCAGCCCGCTGATCGGCCGCCGGCTCGTGGGCCCGCAGGATTTCCCCGCCGGCCGGCAGTGTCCGGGTGGCGCGGGCGCGTCCGCGTTGTCGGTAGGCGTTGTCGGCCACACGGACCAGCACGTCCAACGCCCGGTCCACGGCGGTGTCCCAGCCGTCGTCGTGGGCGGCGCCGTGGTCCTCGGGGGGCGCTGCCGTGCAGTTCTTCCACCCAGCAGTGCGCGTCGGCCACCGCACCGGCCTCCAGCGCACACAGGAGTTCGTCCGCCTCCTGCGGCTCCAGCCCGGCGGCCGCGAGGATGGTGTGGACCCTCATCCGGGCGCCGACCGCCATCGTCCGGTGGTCACCCATCCGCCGACGCGGATCACCGCTGGCCACCCGCCGCGCCGCTTCTCCCTTGCCCGGGGGCCTCACGCCGCCCCTTCCTGTGCCGTCGTGGCCCAGTGGAGTCCGAGGTCGGCGAGTGCGGTGAGTTTGTCGGTGGTCAGCTTCGCCCGGCGGGTTTTGGTGTTGGTCAGCCACACCCCGAGCTTCACGGCGTGTTCCTGGCCGCCGACCGCCACCGTTTCCACATGGCCTCTGGGGACGGTCACCGAGCCCTCACGGGCCTTGTACTGGGCCAGGGCCGCCACGCCCTTCTCGAAGGCGCTCACGGCCGCCCCGGGGGTCTTGACGGGCTCTGTCTGCTGCGGGGGTGGTGGGGTGATGCCGATGGCCTCCAGCAGTTCACGCTGCCCGGCCGCCAGCCCTTCCCACCCCTTCGGGGTCCGCTGGCGGGCCAGCCATCGCCCGATGTCCATGCCGTGGACGGTGACCCCGGGCAGGACGTCGACCCCGCCCTGTTCGTCGGCCAGGAGTGCGCGCAGCGCGGCGTAGTGGCGTTGCCAGGCGGGGGGCCAGGAGGGGTTCCAGTTCTCGTCCACGGCCTCCAGCGCGGCCTTCCACTCCGGGTGGTCCTCCAGCGCCCTGGGGCGCCGGAGGTTGGACAGCCATTGCCCGATCGGCCGGTCCAGCGCGGTCGCGGTGCGGGGCGCGCACAACGTCCAGTGCTCCTCGAAGTAGGCCCTCGCCGCCTCCAGGTTCTCCTGGAACCTCTGGTCGGCCAGGGACCAGACCATGCCGAGTTGCTCCAGGCGCTGGGCGCGCCGGGCGCTCATCTGCCCGGCTGTGTAGGCGCGGCGTTGTTCCGCGACCCATTGCCCCAGGGGTGTCGCGCCCTCGCGGTGTCCGTAGGGCACCCGGGCGTGATGCTCACGCTCGGTGAACTTCTTCAAGGCCGCCCAGCCGCGGGCCCAGTCCTGGCGTTCGGTGTCGATCACGTTGAAGGAGACCCAGTTCGCGACCATCAGCGGGTCACGCGGGGCGGCGAATCGCAGCAACAGACGCGATTCTTCCTCGCCCTCCCCGGGCGCGGTGCCGATGTCCACGGAGGGCTGCGCGACGTTCTTCTGCGGCTCCTGCGGAATCGCGAGCAATTCCACGGCCTCCTCATCATGAGCCCGCAGACCCTCCAATACCTTGACCAAAGGCCGGTACGACCCGGAGGTGAACATGTCCTCCGGCTGCTCCCCGGGCCGAAGGAAAACCGGCACAATGAGCGAAGCGAGTTTCCCTTCTCCGGGCTTTTGCCGCAACGCACGCCCGATGGCCTGCACGATGTCGTGCGGCGCCCCTTTCGGGTCCAACAGGGCCACGGAATCCACGGCCCGGATGTCCACGCCCTCGCCCAGGACCCGGCAGTTGGAGAGCACCGCCCGCCGCGCGGTGGTCCCGAACGATCCCAGCACCTCCCGCCGACGCTCGGGTACGTGCTCGCCGCACAACCAGTCCGCCCACACCTTCGCCGGGTACGTCTCCGGGGCGTCGGTGTGCAGCCGCTTGGCCACACGCTCCAGCCCTTCCGCGTAGGCCCGGGCCTCGATCGTGCGGTGGTGGAAGGTGATGCACGTCGACAGGTTGTGCTGCGCCATGGTGTGCAGGAGCGCGGCCTGCAGCGCCCCGAGGCGCTGCCCGCGGACCTCCTCGCCGTGCCGGTCCTCGCCCATCAGCCGCTCGGGCGTGACGACCGGATCCGCCAGCTCCAGAACGATGATCTGATACCGCGCCAGCAGACCGCGGGTGATGGCGGATGCCAAGGTCAGTTTGTACAGCACCGGTCCGAAGACCTTCTCGTCATCCATCGAGGCCGCCATCTCACGCGGCAGCGGATCGCGCGCCCCCTCGGCGACCTCGCGGTTCAGCCGTTCCTCCCAGATCCGCGGCGTCGCGGTGAGGTACAGCCGCCGGTGCGCGGGGATCACGGCCTGGTCGTGGATGCCGGCCCACGCCTTGCCCATCGAGCCCGAGGTGCGGTGTGCCTCATCGACCACCGCCAGGTCCACCGGCGCCAGTCTCTGCCCGTAGACGCCCTCGAAGGCATCCGCCAGGACACCCAGCGAGGCGTAGGTCGCGTAGATGGTCACCGGGCCCTCTGCGTGCCACATCGCCAGCCGTACCGGGTTGGTGGTCGAACGCACCCCCAGATCCCACAGCTCCGGGTCGTCCTGAAGGGAGCAGACGGCAACAGCCGGGCCCCTGTGACCCACCCGGTGCCATTCCTTGACTGACTGCGCCAAAAGATCCAGCGTCGGCACCAGGACCAGAATCCGGCCCTTGGGCAGCATCTCGCGAGCGGCGAAAGCCGCCGTGATGGTCTTGCCGGTGCCGCACGCGGAAATCACCTGCCCCCGCAATCCTTCGGCCGGAATACCACCGGGCGGGATATCGAATCCACGCTTGATGGCGCCAACCGTCTCGATCTGGTGAGCACGCAAATCGCTTCTCTTCATGACCACGAGGAGGAGGCTCCTTCTTTCGGGAACCGGAAAAGGGAGTCCCGGCGCGAAGTGCGCGGCTCGGGGATGTGGTGCCTACTCCCAAACTCTACACAGTGAGGCGCCATGATGCATCACCCTTGCGTCAACTTCGCACCTCGGAGTGAAGCACGGCCCGGCCTCGCCCATGGCGGCCGATTCTCCCGTATACACTCAAGAGCGTCGTCGGGTACAGGCGCACGCGATCGGGGCGTTTCCGGAGGCGGGGAGGGGGGTCGGGTGGAGCGCAGCGGAACCCGTCCCCGGGCCGCGACCACCATTCGGCCGGATCCGACCCACCGTCACCCTCCCCGCCGAAGTGGTGGGTGGAAACCCCAGGCCGTACACAGGGACGCGCACGATGCACCCCCTCCCGCAGCCGGCCATCGGGGCCCCGCAAGCGGGGCCCCCACTATTCGCGCCTGCGCGAATAGTGCCGCCTTTCCGAGAATTCCGCTTGCGGAATTCAATTCCCCCGCTTGCGGGGGAATTCGGCGAAGCGAAGCGGAGCCGTCGCCACTCGCGAAGCGAGTGGCCGCACTTCCCGGCGCGCCAGCGCCGGGTATCC
>NZ_VKHS01000180.1 GCF_014141525.1 Streptomyces calidiresistens | reverse complement strand
GGTCAGCCCATGTGCGGGTACCGGTAGTCGGTCGGCGGCACCAGGGTCTCCTTGATGGCGCGGGTCAGCGTCCACCGCATGAGGTTCTGCTTGGCGCCCGCCTTGTCGTTGGTGCCCGAGGCCCGTCCGCCGCCGAACGGCTGCTGCCCGACCACCGCGCCGGTGGGCTTGTCGTTGATGTAGAAGTTGCCCGCCGCGTAGCGCAGCTCCTCGCAGGCCAGCGCGGCGGCGGCCCGGTCGCGGGAGATCACGCAGCCGGTGAGGCCGTAGGGCGCGATCGACTCCATCTGTTCGATCGCGGCCCGGAAGCCGGGACCACCGCCCGGTCCGTCGGCGGAGTCGTCGTAGACGTGAATCGCCAGCAGGGGGCCGAAGTACTCGTCGCGGAAGAACTCGCTCCCGGGGTCGGTGCAGACCACCACGGTGGGCCGGATGAACCAGCCGACCGAGTCGTCGTACCCACCACCGGCGATGATCTCGCAGTTCGGATCGGCCTTGGCCCGCTCGATGGCGGCGGTGACCTTCGCGAAGGACCGCTCGTCGATGACCGCCGACATGAAGTTCGACAGGTCGGTGACCGGCCCCATGGACAGACCCTCGACCTCGGCGACGAACTCCTCGCGCAGACCGCCCTCCCACAGCGAGGCGGGCAGGTAGGCGCGGGAGAGCGCGGAGCACTTCTGACCCTGGTACTCGAAGGCGCCGCGGGTCATCGCGGTGCGCAGCACCGCGGGGTCGGCGGAGCGGTGGGCGATCATGAAGTCCTTGCCGCCGGTCTCCCCCACCAGGCGCGGGTAGCCGCGGTAGTTCTCCAGGTTCTCGGCGACCGACCTCCACAGCATGCGGAAGGTCGCGGTGGAGCCGGTGAAGTGGATGCCGGCCAGCTCCGGGTGCGGCAGGGCGACCCGCGAGACCTCCGCCCCGTCACCGGTCAGGAGGTTGATGACACCCGGCGGCATGCCGGCCTCCTCCAGCAGCTCCATCAGGTGCACCGCCGCGAGGGTCTGGGTGGGCGACGGCTTCCAGATCACCACGTTGCCCATCAGGGCCGGGGCGGTGGGGAGGTTCCCCGCGATGGCGGAGAAGTTGAAGGGCGTGATGGCGTAGACGAAGCCCTCCAGCGGGCGGTGGTCCAACCGGTTCCACACGCCGGGCGAGTTGGTCTCCGGCTGCTCGGCGAGGATCTGCCGGGCGTAGTGGACGTTGAACCGCCAGAAGTCCACCAGCTCGCAGGGGGTGTCGATCTCCGCCTGCTGGGCGGTCTTGGACTGGCCCAGCATGGTGGCCGCGGCGATCCGCTCGCGCCAGGGACCCGCCAGCAGTTCGGCGGCGCGCAGGATGATCGCGGCGCGGTCGTCGAAGGACATCGCCCGCCAGGCGGGGGCGGCGGCCAGCGCGGCGTCGATCGCCTGCCGGGCGTCATCGGCGGTCGCGTGCGCGGCGGTGCCCAGAACCGACTTGTGGTCGTGCGGCTGCACCACCTCGAAACGCTCGCCACCGGCCATGCGGCGCTCGCCGTTGATGGTCACGGGCAGCTCGGGGGACTCGCCCGCGAGCCGCCGCAGCCACTCCTCCAGGCGTGCCCGCTCGGGGCTGCCCGGTGCGTAGTCGTGCACCGGCTCGTTGACCGGCGCGGGTACCCGGGTGACGGCGTCCATGGCCTGGCTCCTTCTTCGGCGCTGGTTTCTTCGGATGTCCGGGACCTCCGGATCACGGCGATCGCGGGTCCACGGGGTGCCCGGGCCGGCCGGTGGACCGGCCCGGACGGGGCTGGGGGCGGATGCGGCCCCGGGCGGGGACGGGTCAGCCGCGCGAGACGACCGAGCGCAGGAAGAAGGCCACGTTGGCCGGGCGCTCGGCGAGCCGCCGCATGAAGTACCCGTACCAGTCGGTGCCGTAGGGCACGTAGACCCGCACGCGGTGCCCGGCCTCCGCCAGCCGCACCTGCTCGGCCTCGCGGATGCCGTAGAGCATCTGGAATTCGTAGGACCGCGGCGAACGCCCCACGCGCCGGGCCAGCTCCTGCGCGATGGCGATCATCCGCGGGTCGTGGGAGCCGATCATGGGGTATCCGTCACCCGCCATCAGCAGCCGCAGGCATCGCACGTAGGCGCGGTCCACCAGGTGCTTGTCCTGGTACGCCACCTCGGCGGGCTCCCGGTAGGCCCCCTTGACCAGCCTCACCCGGGATCCTTCCCCGGCCAGGGCCCGGCAGTCGTCCTCGGTGCGCAGCAGGCAGCTCTGGAGCACCGCCCCGGTCGCCGGGAAGCGGCGGCGCAGCTCCGCGAGGATCGCCAGGGTGGAGTCCACGGTGGTGTGGTCCTCCATGTCCAGGGTGACCGTGGTGCCGGCCGCGTCGGCGGCCTCCACCACCGGCAGCACGTTGGCCAGGGCCAGGTCGTGGCCGCCGGGCAGCGCCTGGCCGAAGGCGGAGAGCTTGACCGACATCTCGGCCCGCTCGCCCAGCCCCTCCTTCGCCAGCGCCTCGGTCAGCTCCAGGTAGGCGTCCCGGGCCCGCAGCGCCTCGGCGGGGTCGGTGACGTCCTCGCCGAGGTGGTCCAGGGTGACCTCCAGGTCCCGCCCGGTCAACGAGCGGACCGCCGCCACCGCCTGGTCCAGGCGCTCGCCGGCGATGAAGCGGTCGACCACCGGCCGGGTCACGGGGGTGGTCGAGACGAGGCGACGGATGGTGTCGCTGCGCGAGGCGACGTGCAGCACGGGTCCCAGCAACGGGCACCTCCACGGAACGAGCGGTGGGTGACGCCTCGGCCCCGTCCGGTGGGCACGGGGGCGCCCGGACGGAACCGGTTCCCCCGGACTGTAGGGAGTCGCGCGGGGCGCGGCCCACGGACAGCTGTCACGAGCCGACGGGGGTTTCCCATACATCTGTACGACAATGAGGAGGCGGCCGGGCGGTGACACGCCCGCGACGCGGGGCGGAACGCCCCGGGCACGAACGGAAACGGCGGCACGGCACGTGAGCGATCCCCTGCGGGACGAGGACCACCAGGCGTTGGTGGACGAGATCTCCCGCCTCCTGCGCACCCCGGCGACCCTGGAGGCGCGGGACTTCTCGCTGATCGCCTTCGCCTCCCACTCCGGGGTGGACGAGACCGTGGTGGACCCGGTGCGCACCCGCACCATCCTCAGCCGCAGCTCCCCCGCCGGGGTGCGGCGCTGGTTCGAGGGGTTCGGCATCACCCGGGCCACCGGGCCGGTGCGCATCCCCGCGGAGCCCGCGGCGGGGGTGACCACCGGGCGGATCTGCCTGCCGGCCCGTCACCGGGGCGTGGTCCACGGGTACGTGTGGCTGCTGGACGACGGCAGCCTGTCCCCGGAGGACCCGCGGATGCCGGAGGCGATGGCGATCGCCGGACGGATCGGCGCCTCCCTGGGGGCCAGGGCCCGGCCGGGCGCCCGGCCGTCGGAGGCGCTGCGGCGGTTGCTGACCGCCCCGCCCGCCGCCCGTCCCGGCGCGGTGGGGGCGGTCTCGCAGGCCCTGGGAGCGGCCGCCGACGGGCCGGTGGCGCTGGTCGCGGTGCGCCCCTGGCCGGTGGACGCGGAGGCGCCGCCGCCCGCGCCACCGGTGCTCGCGGCGACGGTGCTGCCCGGCACGGCGCACGCCGGTCGGCTGCCCGGCGACGCCGACGCGGGCACACGGCCGGCGCTCGCCCTCCTGGTGCGGCTGCGCGACCACCGGGCGGAGCCGTCGGCGGCCCGGGAGGCCGCGGAGGCGGCCATGGCGCGGCTGCCCGGGCCGGCCCGGGGGACGGCCCGGGCGGGGATCGCGATCTGTCGCGGCGCGCCGGGCGGCGATCCGTCCCCGGCGCGGGCGCCGGAGGTGGACACGCACGGGGCGGAGGCGGAACCCGGTGGCCCGGCCGGGTGGCCCGTCGGGTGGCGGCGGGCGCTGGCCGCCGCCGGGGTGGCGGCCGTCGAGCCCCGCGCGGGCCGGATCGCCGAGTGGTCCGCGCTGGGGGCGCACCGCCTGCTCACCTCGCTGCCGGCCGCCCCGCCGGACCCGGCGGTCCGAGTGCTCCTGCGCCCCGCCCACCGGGAGCTGGCCCGGACCGCGGAGGTGTGGCTGGACCTCGCGGGGCGTGCCGGGGAGACCGCCCGGGAGCTGGGCATCCACCGCCAGACCCTGTACTACCGCCTGGCGCGGGTGGAGGACCTGACCGGACTGCGGATGGCCGACGGCCGGGACCGGCTGTTGCTGCACATGGCGCTGAAGGCCGCCCGCCTGCACGGGATCGACTGACGCCCGCGTCCGGGGTCGCGCCGGGCGCGGTGGCGGTGCCCGCCGGGCCGTACCCGCCGGAGGAGGCCCCGAAGGCGTACGAGGATCTGCACCCCGGAAGGATCGACGGCCGGGCGGTCATCGTGCCGGGGTGGGGACCGGACCGGTCCGGGGAACGCGCGGGCCCCGCCGGCCCGGTGAGGGGCGGCGGGGCCGATGCGATGCCGGTTTCACCCGATCGGGCGAAGGGCTTCGGGGGTCAGTCGGTACCGAGGTTGACGCCGCGGGCGGAGCGGGCGCCGATCTCCCCGGCGATCTCGGTGAGCACGGCCGGCGGGATGGAGTCGTCCAGGGTCAGCGCGATCAGGGCGTCGCCGCCCTCCTCGGCGCGGGAGACCTGCATGCCCGCGATGTTGATCTCGGCGGTGCCCAGGATGCGGCCCAGGGTGCCGACCACACCGGGCCGGTCGGTGTAGCGGAAGAAGGCCATGTGGTCGGTGAGCGCCAGGTCCAGGGTGTGCTCGCCGACACCGACGATCTTCTGCTGGTGCTTGGGGCCGGCGAGGGTGCCGGAGATCGCCACCTCCTCGCCGCCGGTGAGGGTGCCGCGCACGGTGATGACGTTGCGGTGGTCCGGGGACTCGGAGCTGGTGGTCAGCCGGACCTCCACGCCGCGCTCCTGCGCGAACAGCGGCGCGTTGACGTAGGAGACGGTCTCGGCGACGACGTCCTCGAAGACGCCCTTGAGCGCGGAGAGCTCCAGGATCTTCACGTCGTGCTGGGTGATCTCGCCGCACACCTCGACGTCGAGGCGCTGGGCGACCTCCCCGGCGAGGGCGGTGAAGATCCGGCCGAGCTTCTCGGCCAGCGGCAGGCCGGGGCGGACGTCCTCGGCGATGACACCGCCCTGGACGTTGACCGCGTCGGGGACCAGCTCGCCCGCGAGGGCCAGGCGCACGGAGCGGGCCACCGAGACGCCCGCCTTCTCCTGCGCCTCGCCGGTGGAGGCGCCCAGGTGCGGGGTGGCGATCACGTTGTCGAACTCGAAGAGCGGGGAGTCGGTGCACGGCTCGACGGCGAACACGTCGAGACCGGCGCCGGCGACCCGGCCCTCCTTGAGGGCGCTGTGCAGGGCGGCCTCGTCGACGATGCCGCCGCGCGCGGCGTTGATGATCCGGACCTCCGGCTTGACCTTGTGCAGCGCCTCGTCGCCGATCAGCCCGAGGGTCTCGGGGGTCTTCGGCAGGTGCACGGTGATGAAGTCGGAGACGGTGAGCAGCTCGTCCAGGGAGAGCAGCTTGACGCCCATCTGGGCGGCCCGGGCGGGCTGCACGTAGGGGTCGTAGGCGACGACCTTCATGCCGAAGGCGGACATCCGCTGGGCGACCAGCACCCCGATGCGGCCCAGACCGACCACGCCGAGGGTCTTCTCCGACAGTTCCACGCCGGTGTACTTGCTCCGCTTCCACTCGCCGTTCTTCAGCGCGGCGGTGGCCTGCGGGATGTTGCGGGCGGTGGCCAGGATCAGACCACAGGCCAGCTCGGCGGCGGTGACGATGTTGGAGGTGGGGGCGTTGACCACCATGACGCCGGCCTTGGTGGCGGCGGAGACGTCCACGTTGTCCAGGCCGACGCCGGCCCGGGCGACCACGCGCAGCCGGTTGGCGGCGGCGATGGCCTCGGCGTCCACCCGGGTGGCGCTGCGGATCAGGATCGCGTCGACCTCGCGGATGGCGTCCAGCAGCTCGGCCCGATCGGCGCCGTTGCACCGGCGGATCTCGAAGTCCGGCCCCAGGGCGTCCACCGTGGCGGGGGAGAGCTCCTCGGCGATGAGTACGACAGGCTTGCTCACTTGGTCAGTCCTCGCTTGTCCTCTGCGGGGGGCCGCGTCCCGACGGCCGAAGGAAGTGGAGGTGGGCAGCCGCGTGGAGACGCACGACGCTGTGAGCCTGTGACGCGCTTCGCAGTGCAGTGTATCGGCGGGGCGGTGGTCCCGGTCACCCACAAACGGGACCACCGCCCGGTGAAATCCACCCGGTCCTCACCGGGAATTCACCCGAAGGAATGACGGAGCGTCAACGCTCGTCGTCCACCCAGCTCATCAGCTTCCGGAGCTCCTTGCCGGTGCTCTCCAGCAGGTGGTCCCCGTCGGCCTTCTTGTACTCGTTGTACTTCGGCAGACCGGCCTCGTACTCCGCCATCCAGGTGCGGGCGAAGGAGCCGTCCCGGATCTCGTCGAGCACCTTGCGCATCTCCGCCTTGGTGGCATCGGTGATGATGCGGGGGCCGGTGACGTAGTCGCCCCACTCGGCGGTCTCCGAGATGGACCAGCGCATCTTCTCCAGCCCGCCCTCGTACATGAGGTCCACGATGAGCTTCAGCTCGTGCAGGCACTCGAAGTAGGCGATCTCCGGCTGGTAGCCGGCCTCCACCAGGGTCTCGAAGCCGGCCTTGACGAGCGCGGCGGTGCCGCCGCACAGCACGGCCTGCTCACCGAAGAGGTCGGTCTCGGTCTCCTCGGTGAAGGTGGTCTTGATGACGCCGGCCCGGGTGCCGCCGATGCCCTTGGCGTAGGACAGGGCGAGGGCGAAACCGTTGCCGGTCGCGTCCTGCTCCACCGCGACGATGCAGGGCACTCCGCGCCCCTCCTCGTACTGGCGGCGCACCAGGTGGCCGGGGCCCTTGGGCGCGACCATGCAGACGTCGACCCCGGCCGGGGGCTTGATGAAGCCGAACCGGATGTTGAAGCCGTGGCCGAAGAACAGGGCGTCCCCGTCCTTCAGGTTGTCCTTCACGGACTCCTCGTAGACCTTGGCCTGCACCGGGTCCGGGACCAGGATCATGATGACATCCGCCTCGGCGGCGGCCTCGGCCGGCGTGGTGACGCGCAGGCCCTGCTCCTCGGCCTTCACCCGCGAACGGGAGCCCTCCGGCAGGCCGACCCGGACGTCGACGCCCGAGTCCCGCAGCGAGAGCGCGTGCGCGTGTCCCTGGCTGCCGTAGCCCAGGACCGCGACCTTGCGGCCCTGGATGATGGACAGGTCGGCGTCGTCGTCGTAGAACAGTTCGGCCACTTCGGTTCTTCTCCTTGGTTCTCGCCCGGGCGGGATCCGCCGCGTGCGGACCACCGTAGGACGTGCGGGTGGTGGTGGGGGCTCCGGTCTCGCCATGCGGTCCGACCGGCTGTTCGGAACCCCGGGCGACCCCGGGCGCGGCGTGCCCGGGGTCCCGGGCGCCTCAGGCGCTGCGCTCCAGGGCGCGCAGCGAACGGTCGGTGATGGAGCGGGCGCCGCGGCCGATGGCGATCGTGCCGGACTGGACCAGCTCCTTGATCCCGAAGGGCTCCAGCATCCGCAGCATGGCCTCCAGCTTCTCGCTGCTGCCGGTGGCCTCCACGGTCACCGCCTCCGGGGAGACGTCCACGGTCTTGGCCCGGAACAGCTGGACGATCTCGATGATCCGCGAACGGCTGTCGTTGTCCGCCCGGACCTTCACCAGGACCAGTTCGCGACGGACGGCCGAGGCCGGGTCCAGCTCGACGATCTTCAGCACGTTGACGAGCTTGTTGAGCTGCTTGGTCACCTGCTCCAGCGGCAGGTCCTCGACACCGACCACGATGGTGATCCGGGAGATCTCCGGGTGCTCGGTGGTGCCGACGGCGAGGGAGTCGATGTTGAAACCGCGGCGGGAGAACAACGAGGTGATCCGGGCCAGGACACCCGGCTTGTTCTCCACCAGGACGGAGAGCGTGTGCTTGGACATGGCTGCTTCCTGAACTTCCGAACCCCGGGCGGGGTCGCGACGGGTGGGCGCGGGCG
>NZ_VKHS01000018.1 GCF_014141525.1 Streptomyces calidiresistens | reverse complement strand
GCCGTCGGCATCCCCGAACAGCACCCCTGACGGGACGTTGCGGGCCCCCGGGCCCCGGACGGGACCGGCGCTGTCCGACCCGTGCCCCACAATGGACCCACCGGGGATCACCGAACACCGTCGGGCCGCCGTTCACCACGGCGCCGACCGACGGTCGACCGGCCCCGGGAGGGCAGGCCCGCGAGGGGCGGACGAGCATCACGAAGGGGGCCGGAGCCGTGCCGGTGTGGGACGACCTGGTGGGGCAGGACCGGGTGAGCGAGCAGCTCCGCGCCGCCGCCCGCGACGCCGACGCCTTCGTCACCGCCGTCGAGCGCGGCGAGGAGCCCGCCCTCAACGGCTCCGCCATGACCCACGCCTGGCTGTTCACCGGGCCCCCCGGCTGCGGACGCGCCACCGCCGCCCGCGCCTTCGCCGCCGCCCTCCAGTGCCGCAGCCCCGACCGCGCCCTGGGCGGCGCCCCCGGCTGCGGTTTCTGCGACGGCTGCCACACCACCCTGGTCGGCACCCACGCCGACGTGGAGGTCGTCCGCACCGAGGTCCTCACCATCGGCGTCGCCGAGACCCGCGACCTCATCCGCCGCGCCCAGCTCTCCCCGGCCGGCGGGCGCTGGCAGATCATCCTCCTGGAGGACGCCGACCGCCTCACCGAGGGCGCCGGCAACGTCCTGCTGAAGGCCGTCGAGGAGCCCGCCCCGCGCACCGTCTGGCTGCTGTGCACGCCCTCCATCGAGGACGTGCTGCCCACCATCCGCTCCCGCTGCCGCACCCTGTCCCTGCGCACCCCGCCCGTGGACGCCGTCGCGGATCTCCTCACCCGCCGCGACGGCATCCACCCCGACATCGCCGCCGGCGTGGCCCGCGCCACCGGCGGCCACATCGACCGCGCCCGCCGACTGGCCACCGACGAACGCGCCCGGGCCCGCCGCGACGCCGTCCTCACCATCCCCACCCGTCTCGACGACGTCGGCGCCTGCCTGCGCGCCGCCCAACAACTCGTCGACACCGCGGCCGAGGACGCCAAGCAGCTCGCCGCGGAGCTCGACGAGAGGGAGACCGGGGAACTGCGCGCCGCCCTCGGCGCCGCCGAGGGCAAACGCCTGCCGCGCGGCACCGCCGGAGCCATGAAGGAGCTGGAGGAGCGGCAGAAGCGCCGTGCCACCCGCACCCAGCGCGACGCCCTCGACCTCGCCCTCACCGAACTCACCGGCTTCTACCGCGACGTCCTCGCCCACCAGTTCGGCACCGACATCGCCGTCGGCGCGGGCCCCGCCGACGCGGTCGCCCGCGTCGCCGCGTCCTCCCGCCCCGAACAGACCCTGCGCCGCATCGAGGCCATCCTGGACTGTCGCCGCGCCCTGGACCGCAACGTCGCCCCGCTGCTCGCCGTGGAGGCCATGACCCTCTCCCTCCGCGACCCCCTGCCCGCCCGCACCCGGGGCTGACGGGCCGTCACCCTCCGTCGCGCCCGGGGCGGTCGCCGGCCCTCCCGGACCCCGCCGGTCGAACCGGAGGCGCGTGCTCCCCCGTCGGACGGTTAGGCTCCTCCCACGTCGCCGTTCACCTTTCGCCGGGGGAACCATGTCTGCCGCCCGCACGTCCCGCGCCGTCGCCGCCGCCCTCACCGCGACGGCGCTGCTGCTCACCGGCTGCACGGGTGCCTCCGACACCGCCCCCGACGACTCCCTCGGCGCCCCCGCCGGCCACACCGGAGAGATCGAGGACCCGGCCGACGACCTCGAGGACGTGCCCGAGGACCTGCTGCCCTACTACGAGCAGGAGATCACCTGGCGTGACTGCGGCGTCAGCGGCTACCAGTGCGCCACCCTCAACGCCCCCCTGAACCACGACGCCGTCGATCCGGCCGAGGACATCCAACTCGCCGTCTCCCGCATCCGGGCCGTCGGTCCCGCCGAGGAACGCCTCGGCGCCCTCCTGGTCAACCCCGGCGGTCCCGGCTCCTCCGCCGTCGACTTCCTGCAGAACCACGCCGGCACCGGCTTCCCCGCCGAGATCCGCGCCCGCTACGACATCGTCGCCGTCGACCCGCGCGGCACCGGCGGCAGCGAACCCGTCGAATGTCTCGACGACGCCGCGATGGACGCCTTCACCCTCGTCGACCGCACCCCCGACGACGACGCCGAGATCGACGCCCTGACCAACGCGCTGATCGACTTCGCCGAGAGCTGCCGGGAACGCTCCGGCCGACTGCTCGAACACATCTCCACCACCGAGGCCGCCCGGGACCTGGACCTCGTGCGGGCCGTACTCGGCGAGGAGCGCCTGAACTACTACGGAGCCTCCTACGGCACCCACCTGGGCGCCGTCTACGCCGACCTCTTCCCCCACCGGTCGGGCCGGCTCGTCCTGGACGCCGGCGTGGACCCGCGCCTGGACACCCTGACCACCGACCTCATGCAGGCCGCCGGCTTCGAGGCCGCCCTGCACGAGTTCGTCATCGACTGCGTCGAACACGAGGACTGCCCCGTCCTGTCGGTCGACGACATCGCCGACCTCCTCGACGCCCTGGACGCCGACCCCCTGCCCACCGGCGAGGAACGGCCGCTGACCGAGTCCCTGGCCACCACCGCCATCGCCCGGGCGCTGTACAGCGAGACGGCCTGGCCCCGACTGCGCGAGGCCCTGACCCCGGCCGTCGCGGTCGCCCTCGACGTCGAGGAGCTCCGGGCGGAGAACTCCGACGAGGACACGGCCGCCGCCCCCGGCGCGCCGCTGCTGCGCCTCGCCGACGAGTACCACCGCCGCGACGCGCTCGGCGCCTACGGCACCGTGAACTTCGCCTTCCCCGCCATCGGCTGCCTGGACCGCCCCGCCGACCTCACCACTCCCGAGGACGTGCTCGACGCCCTGGACGACTTCGAGGAGACGGCCCCGGTCTTCGGCCGCGACTTCGCCTGGTCCTCGCTGCTGTGCGGGGTGTGGCCGGTGGAGGCCACCGGCGAGCCCGGGCCGGTCCGCGCGGCGGGCGCCGACCCCATCCTGGTCGTCGGCACCACCCGCGACCCGGCCACCCCGTACGCCTGGTCGGAGTCCCTGGCCGACCAGTTGGAGTCCGCCGTCCTGCTCACCCTCGACGGCGACGGCCACGGCGCCTACGGCACCGACGAGTGCGTGGACGCCGCCGTCAACGCCCACCTGATCGACGGTGTGCAGCCGGAGCCCGGCACCACCTGCCCCTGACCCCGCGCGGCCCCGCCCGGCGGGTCCCGCGAGGGGCCCCGCGCGGTCCGGGAACCCCCCTCCCGACCCCACCGCGGGTGTGCGCGGACCGGTCCCGGCGCTGTGTAGACTGGCCCCGGCACATGCCGCCTTAGCTCAGTCGGCCAGAGCGACGCACTCGTAATGCGTAGGTCAAGGGTTCGATTCCCTTAGGCGGCTCCGCCGAAGGCCAGGTCAGACACCCTCTGACCTGGCCTTTCTCGTTGAATCGGCCTGACCCGGTCTCAGTTTCGGGCCCTTGGGCCGGCCCGTACAGGCCGTGCGTGGCCAAAGCGTGGCCACACGCGCAGAGCGTGCACGTGAGCGTGGCCGGAGGGTGCGGAAAGCGGCCGCTGGCCGTTGTCCTCGTTCTTGTATGGCTCCGACAACCCGGGCCGTAGCCTGGAGCGGTGACCGATATCCGCGCCACGCCGGCCTTCAGGAGCCTCACGGCCCGAACCGACGCCGTGTTGCTGACCCGGGGCCTTCAGGTCGAGCCGACCGCCGTGCGGGGCGTGCTCGCCCACGTGGTCACCGTGACCGCCGAACGGATCGGTCTGGACGAGGAGGAGGCTCTCCACCTCGTGTCCCCGGAGACCGTGGCCGACCTCATCGTCGGCGCCGCCGATGAACGGCTCGACGGAGCGGAGAACGCGCACGCCGTCCGCCCAGTCCGCGTCGATGCACGAACCGTCCCAGCCGACCTCAGCACCCTCGGTCGCCTGGTGATGGCCGCCGCCCAAGCTGGCAAGTACGCCGCCAGCAACCACGACAGCCGTGCAGCCACTCACCTGATGGACTTGGCCACCGAGCTCGGCGCGACCCTCACCGCCGACCCCGCCGGGAACGACGGCCCCATGGTCCCCGTCGGGGTTCTGGACGAACTCGCCGACCACCTGGACAGAACGATCGCCCGCATCGAGGAAGCCGAGTGGAGCATCTGTCCCTGCGGCGAGGACCACGATCAGACCGACGTGGACACCGGCGCCGCCCACACCATGCGCCACGACGCCACCCTCGCCCGCAACCTTCGTCGACTCGGCGCTTGATACAGCAGCACGGTCCATATTTCAGGCGAAGGACCGCTTTCTCCTGCGGGGTGCCGATCAGTAGGCTGTGGCGGTAATTCGTCGGTATCCATGTCTCTCGGCCCTACTCTTCCACGGCGGGACGGGATGAGTGCGCTCCGCGAGGTGGTACCGGCGTTGTGGGAGTCAGGGGGTGGGGGTGAGCGACGTGACTGTGCCGTCGCGTATCGGTCCGTACCTTGTCGAGCGGCGGCTCGGCGCGGGCGGGATGGGGGAGGTCTATCTCGCCTACTCGGTTGCGGGTGAACCGGTCGCCGTGAAGGTGATCCGGCCCGACCGTACGGATCCGCACACGCGCGCCCGATTCGAACGCGAGGCGGCGATCGCGCGTACGATCTCGGGCACGGGCCGTGTGGCCCGTTTCATCGAGGCGGACCCGTTCGCCGAGCAGCCCTGGCTGGCCATGGACTACGTCCCCGGTCGCCCGCTCTCCGATGTCGTGAAGGACCAGGGCGCGCTGTCCGCGCCACTCGTGGCGAGCCTTGGCGCGCTGCTGGCCGAAGGACTGGCCGCCGTGCATTCAGCGGGCCTGGTACATC
Source organism: Streptomyces calidiresistens (assembly GCF_014141525.1). GTDB lineage: Bacteria > Actinomycetota > Actinomycetes > Streptomycetales > Streptomycetaceae > Streptomyces > Streptomyces calidiresistens. Next base: position 16,786 of record NZ_VKHS01000018.1, on the reverse strand, counting down.
GTGACCTGAAGGCGCAGAACGTCGTTCTCGGGGACTTCGGCCCGGTGATCATCGACTTCGGCCTCGGTGCCTTCGTCGGGGCATCCAAGGGGTCGCTCACACAGGCCGGTGTGGTCATCGGCACAGTTCGCTGCATGCCCCCCGAGCAGGCCCTGGGTGAGCTGGGTGTGACACAGGCTGCCGACGTGTACGGCCTGGGCACCGTACTTCTGTACGCGGCGACCGGGCACTACCCGTACGACGGCGTCCGGTGGGAGGCGGTTGCCGCGCAGGTGGTCAACCCCGAGATCAGCCCCGATCTGTCCGGGCTGCCCGATGAACTGGCCCCCATCGTGAGGGCCATGCTGGCGCACAAGGCGGAGGACCGCCCCTCCTTGGAGGAGGTGACCCGGCAGTGTGCCGACCTCATGCGTCTATTGGGTACGAGTCCGGCTCGTGCACGGCGAGCCCTGATCCAGGAGACGACTGCGCAAGACCATCCCACGATGGTGCAGCCCCAGCCTGATGGGCCGATGCTGGATCGGCTCGACTCGCTCGAGAGGCTGCTGCGCGAAGAGTCGGCCCTCCCCGGGGGGAATATCCCGGCCCAGCCCCCCGGTAGCGAATCCGGCCCGGACACTCCGGCCGAGAGCTCACCCCCGCCCGTACCCGTGTTCGCACAGCAACCTGAGCCCGGGAACGGCAGTCCGGCTGGGCCCGGGCTACAACGGGGTCGTCCCCCCGCTTCCCTACGGGTCGCGGAGAAGTTGCGCGAGCGCTACGCGGCGGGGCCGACGCTCACCTGGCCGAAGCGCTGAACCGCGCTTTTCATCCTTTCGTCGGCAACGCCGGTCCGGAGGGCGGTACAAAGGGTGAGAAACGCCGCCCCCATCCCGTTGACGTCCGCCTCACCGGTCGGCCACTTTCGGACCCCGAGCCGGCACACCGCACACCACGAACACCCAGTCCACAGAGGAGCACCACGTGACCACGGCGATGCAGCCCGAGGTTCCCGAGGCGCGTGACGCCGATACGGCACAGTCGGGGTACCCGGCCGGTTCCAGGCCTGCTTTCGCCCCCGGCGCCCAGGTTCGCATTCGTCACGAGCAGTGGCTCGTGAAGTCCGTCGCGGAGTCCAGTGACGGGTTTTTGGTCGAGGTCAGCGGGGTTTCCTCATTCGTCCGTGGCACGGACGCGATCTTCTACTCCGGGCTCGACCAGATCGACGTACTCGACCCGCGCAAGACCCGGCTCGTGCCCGACGACACCTCCAAGCACGCCAAAGCCCGCCTCTATCTGGAGGCGGTCATCCGTAAGACCGCGCTGCCGCAGACCGAGCACGGCCTCGCGCTCGCCGATTCCTTCCTCATGGACCGGCAGGAGCATCAGCTACGCCCCGCCGAGTTGGCGCTGTCGATGCGAAACCCACAGCCCCGGCTACTCATCGCCGACGTCGTCGGTTTGGGCAAGACGCTGGAGATCGGCATCACGCTCGCGGAGCTGATCCGGCGGGGACGTGGCGAGCGCATTCTCGTGGTCACGCCCGCCCACGTGCTGGAGCAGTTCCAGCGTGAGCTGTGGACCCGTTTCTCCCTGCCGCTGGTGCGACTCGACTCCACCGGTATCCAGCGCATCCAGCAGGAGATCCCGGCAGGTCGGAACCCCTTCGCCCACTTCAAGCGGGTCATCGTCTCCGTCGACACCCTCAAGTCGGCGACATACGCCCACCACCTGAAGAACATCACCTGGGACGCGGTGGTTATCGACGAGTCGCACAATGTCGTGAACAAGGGTACCCACAACAACCGCCTCGCCCGCCGCCTCGCCAAGCGGACCGATGCGCTGATCCTGGCCTCCGCCACTCCGCACAACGGTGACGCCGAGTCCTTCGCCGAGCTGATCCAGATGCTCGATCCGGCGGCGATCGCCGATCCCAAGAGCTACAAGGTTGCCGCTCTCGACCACCTCTACATCAGGCGCACCAAGACCGACCGAGAAGTGCGCGACGGTCTCAAGGACAAGCCCTGGGCCGAACGCGGTGACTCACTGCCGGTGCCGGCTCCGGCGACGCCGAAGGAGGTCGCCGTTCTGGAGAAGCTGGGGAGCGAGTGGACCCCGGGCGACCCCGAGCGTTCGTCGGTCTGCGCCGATCCGCTGGTCGGCTACAACTTCCTGAAGGCATTCCTCTCCTCCCACGTCGCCCTGAGGGAATCCCTCGCCAAGCGCCGCGCATACCTGGACGACCCGAAGCGCCGTATGGCGAGGGGCAAGACCAAGGGCAAGGCCGCGGCGGACACTCCCGAGCGCCGTGCAGCTCTCGCGGCCGAGAGCAAGGCCCTCGCAGAACTGGAGGCACTGGTAGCGGACTTCACCGACCAGGACTCCGCCAAGCTCGATGCCCTCGTGCGCACCCTGAAGGATGACCTCGGCGTCGGCCCGCGCTCCGAGCGCCGCGTCGTGATCTTCTCCGAGCGGGTCGACACCCTGGATTGGCTGGCCCGGGTGGTCCCGTCCCGGCTCGGTTTCACGAAGAACCAGACGAAGGTCGACAAGACGCGCCCGTGGAAGATGTACGGCGGAGCCGTCGAGGTCATGCACGGGGACACCACCAACGACCAGCAGCAGCAGGAGATCGTCGACCGCTTCGGCCGACGTGATGAGCCGGTGCGGCTGCTGTTCACCGGCGACATCGCGTCCGAGGGCGTCAACCTGCACCACCAGTGCCACGATCTCATCCACTACGACCTTCCCTGGTCCCTCATCCGCATCGAGCAGCGGAACGGGCGTATCGACCGCTACGGGCAGGCGGTCAGCCCCGAGTTCCGGGCGCTCTCTCTCATCGCCGACGTGCCGTGGCGGCGTGACAAGGAGAGCGGCGAGATGCTCACGCTCGATGACCGGCTCGTCGGCACCCGTCTCCTGCGGCGCGAGGCCCAGGCGCACGAGATCGAGACCGGCGAGGGGAGCGCCGAGGCGGTAACCGGCCTCTACAACGACAAGAAGGAAGAGGACCGCCTCACCCGCGACCTCATCAAGGGCGGCACCGTCGAACGCTCCATCAAGCAGTCCCAGCAGGAGTCCGGTGGGGTGCTCGCGGGACTCCTCGCCGGCGCCAACGCCAGGCTTGCCGACCCGGCGGCCACTCGTGCCATCCTCGGCACGGCCCCGGTGCCCGAGGCCGATGTGCCCCATGTCTTCGCCGACACCAAGGCGTACTTCCACGCCGCTATGGATCTGATCTACCCGCAGGCCGAACGTGAAGCGCTCAACTGGAGGCCCGAGACGGCCCATGGTCGTATCGAGTTCACCCCTCCCGCCGACCTGCAATACCGATTCCGGGAGCTGCCGAAGTCGTACCTGGAGCAGGAGAAAATCCTCACCACCTCCAAGTACGACGGCACGCTGCGCATCACATTCGACAAGCAGTACGCCGCCGATCGGCTGGAAGCCGCTCGCAACGCCAAGCAGGGCAAGTCCGACCAGCCGACCTCCCAGTGGCCCAACGTCTCCTACGTGTCCGATATCCACCCCGTACTCGACTGGGTGACGGACAAGGTCCTCGCCAAGCTCCGTTACGACGAGGCGTTTGTCCTCGCCTACCGACCCGACCTCGACAAGGCCAAACGGATCGACGTCGCCCTGCCCGCGGCCCTCACCGGTCCGGTTTACCTCCTCCAAGGCGTCTATTCCAACGCGGCGGGCAAGCCGACGGTCGTGGAGTGGATGGCCGTCACCGGTCTCGCCGAGGCCGCTCCCCGGGTCTGGCGGATGGATTCGGCGTTCCTCACGGCCTGCGGAGTCGGACCCGACATGCCCGGCCGTGGGCGGCCCGTCGATCCCGTCCTTCTCCAGGATCTTGTTCCCGCAGCCGTCGACGTGGCTGAGACCCATATGCGCGAACGCCGCGCCGACTACGACGAGCAGGTTGATCGTTATTTGGCCCCCTACGAGGATCGGGTGCAGGTCTGGGAGCAGGGGGCCCTGATCGCCGTAGGCAACCAACAGCACCGCCGTAAGGAGGTGTACGACACCGCTGCTCGCCGCCGCGACCTCGTACGCCGCCTGCGTACCGATGGCGACCCGATGCTGCGGGTCCTCGGCGTGCTCGAACCTCTCCACACCCCCACCGCGTCCGCCGCGCACGATGAGGAGTCCGCACGATGAGCTACACCTACGACTCCTTCGCCAACCGCGGCGAGTACTTCTCCGCCCACTACTTCAGCGAGGAACTGCAGAACACCCTCAAGCGGACCAAGGTGGGTGAAGAGGGCCTGTTCGCGCTGTGGACGAGCCGTGAGACGGATCCATACGACCCACAGCCCACGCCACGCGAACTCCTGCCCCGGCTCCGTGGTGAGTACCAGACCACCACGCGTCCCTTTCTCGCCTCCCGCGCCACCGAGGAAGATCTCGGCAGCACCTACGACGATCCGACGGGCGAGTGGGCCGAGCGCATCACCACCTGGCACACCGCTGTCCTCAAAGCCCTCGGCTACGGTGACCGGCCCGAGGCGGTCACCGTGCACAACGCGGGCAGGGAGTACGAAGTTCACGTCGCCTGGCATGGAGACGGGGTCGTCGCCCTTGACTGTGGTTGGACCGCCACTCTGGACGACGCTCTCGACCCCGAAGGGGCCGGACGACTTCTCCACCCCCTCAAGACCGCTGACGGCCTCCTCGAAGTCGGCGAGAAGTTGGCGGACTGGCTCTTCCAAAGCGAACTGCACGAACCCGGCGGCGACGCCCCCCGCTTCATTCTGCTGCTCTGCGGTGGTGTGATCGTCCTGGCCGACCGCAACGCCTGGGCCGAGGGCCGCTACCTCGCCGCCGGCCTCGACGCGGCCCTCGCCCGAAACGACACGGCGAAGATGGGCGAACTCGCCCTCCTCGCCGCCCTCTTCTCCCACGACATGCTCGCGCCTCGCCCGGACGGCAAGGGCCGACGCATCGACGACCTGATCAAGGCATCCCGAGACAACGCCGTCGGCGTCAACACCGAGCTCCGCAAGGGGCTCCAACGCTCGGTCGAGATCATCGCGAACGAGGTGCTGGCCCGCCTGCGAGAGGCGGAGGTCGAGCCGCGGGAGATCGAGGACCTCAAGAAGGGCCCGTTCGCCAAGCAGCTCACCCGCGAATCGCTGCGCTACCTCTACCGCATCCTCTTTCTCCTGTACGCCGAGGCACGCCCCGAGCTGGGCATCCTGCCCGCCGATGACTCCACCTACGAGGCTGGCTACTCGATCGCCCGACTGCGCGAACTGGTGGCGCGTGACCGGAAGCTGGTCGATGAGGACAGTCGGGGTGGCTTCCATCTCTTCGCCTCCCTCGATGTCCTCTTCAACAAGGTCAACCACGGTCACCGTCCGCATGGCACCGAAGCCGACGATTACAAGCCCGCCGACCAGCGCAGCGAACAGCGTGGCCTGCGCTTCGAGCCGCTACGCAGCGAGCTGTTCGATGCCAAGGCGATCACCCTCATCGGCACTCGTGTCCTGGATCCCCGCTGGGACGAGGACGGGGACGAGCCACCGCGGTGGCTGGACCTGCGGTTGCGCAACGAGGCCCTGCACCAGGTGCTACGCCTGCTCACCATGAAGGAGGCCGCCCAGAAGGGCCGGCAGGGCGGCTTCATCTCCTACCGCAACCTCGGCATCAACCAGCTCGGCGCTGTCTACGAAGGTCTGATGTCCTACACCGGCATCATCGCCGAGGAGGAACTGGCCGAGGTCGCCAAGCCCGGCGCGAAGAAGGGCGGCAAGCAGTACGGCGATCCGGAGAAGGGCTCCTGGCTCATCCCCGCTCACCGGCTGAACGACTACCCGGAGAACACGCACGTCGTGTACTCCGCCGAGGACGCCGAACAGTACGGCCTGCGCGGCCCCAAGAAGTACGCCCCGGGCACGTTCGTCTACCGCCTGGCCGGCCGTGACCGCGAGACATCCGCCTCGTACTACACCCCTGAGTCCCTCACCAGGGTCACCGTCGAGCTGGCGCTCAAATACCGCCTCGACCAGGAAAAGGACGCCGGCGGCAACACGGTCCGGACACGCGCGAGCGAGTTGCTGCGATACACGATCTGCGAGCCGGCCCTGGGTTCGGGGGCGTTCCTCAACGAGGCGATCAATCAGGTCGCCGAGGAGTACCTCAAGCGCCGCCAGGAGGAGCTGGGCGTCAGCCTCGACACATCGAAGACGCTCGACGCAAAGCAGAAGGTGAAGGCGTACATTGCCCTCCACAACGCGTACGGCATCGATCTGAACGCGACGGGTGTGGAGCTTGCCGAGGTGTCGTTGTGGCTCAACACCATGCACCCGGGTATGCGTGCCCCTTGGTTCGGTCTGCACCTGCGGCGCGGCAATTCCCTTATCGGTGCACGGCGCTGAGTGTACGAGGCGGAGCGCATCAAGAAGGAGCGGACCATCGGCGCGCATACGCCGACCAAGCTGCCGTTCCGAGCGCCCGAGGACGGCGCGGAGCAGCCACTCCCGGACGGGGCAGTACACCAGTTCCTCCTACCCACCCCGGGCTGGGGCGCGGTTGCGGGAGCGAGCGGAGACGCGAAGAAGCTCGTCGAGCAGCTCGCCGGACCACAGGTGGTGAAGCTGAAGGCATGGAAGACGCGCATCAAGGCCAAGCCCAAGACGACGGGCGGCAAGAGCAGTCAACTCGCCCGCTTGCAGGCTGCGGCGAGCCGAGTCGAATTCCTATGGAAGCTCGTCGCCAAGCGCATGGAACTGAGCGAACGGGAGATCGCCCGCACCATCGAAGTGTGGGGTAGTGATCACGAGGAGGACACGGCCGAGTACGCCTTCCTCCGCCGCGACAAGCAGAACACGAACCAGGGCCTGCCCTTGACCAAGGAGCAGGTCTTCAAGGACCTCTTCGAGGCGGAGGGGTCGCCGTACTGGCGGCTCAAGCAGGTCATGGACGCGTGGTGTGCGTTGTGGTTCTGGCCGTTGGACAAGGTGGGATTGCTGGACGGCACGGACGCGGAGTACGACACTGCCCCGGTGGTGACGGCCCCCGCGGGGGCCGACCTGGACGCGCTGCTGTCGTCGGTGGCCGAGCAGGCTGCCGAGAGCGGGCAGCCGCCCGTGCCCGAGCCGACGCCCGCTCCTCGGTTCGTCGAGAGCGGCCTGCTGTTCGCCATGGAGGGCGACCAGTTGTCCCTGGGTGATGACGGAGACGATGACGGACTCGTGGAGAAGCGCCAGGTCAAGAAGGCCCGCTCCTCCTCCAGGCCCAAGAAGACCGGCGTGTCGGCGCGCCGCCGGGACATCATCCCGCTCGTGGACCTGGATGACTGGCTAGAGTTCCTGGAGTCCATGGTGGGGACGGGTCCGGTCCCGGAGAACACCCTTGCCACGACCGTCGACTCCCTCGAAGAGCTGAAGGCTCTCGAAGACCTGATCCAGGACGAGATGGGCATGGACGATGCCCGCAAGGCTGTCGAGACGCGGTACCCGTGGATGCGTGTCGTCCGCAACATCGCCGAGGAAGAGGGCTTCCTACACTGGGAGTTGGACTTCGCGGGCGTCTTCGTTGGTGAGGCGGGGGGCTTCGACCTGCAGGTAGGGAACCCGCCGTGGGTGCGGCCGACGTGGAACGAGGACTCCGTTGTCGCGGAGTACGAACCGTGGTTTATGCTCACAGAAAAGCCAAAGGGTGACGAGAAGAAGAGAAAACGTGAAGCTGAGCTGGCGCGCAAAGAGGTGCAGCAGTATTTGCTCGGCGAGTTGAAGAATACGGCAGCGACGGCAAGCTATCTTTCGGCATTGCCCACTTATCCGTTGATTGTGGGAACCAAGCCAGACCTCTACCGGGCATTCATGTGCGAAGTATGGGGTCACGCCGGGAGCGGCGGAACTGCAGGAATGGTGCATCCCGACACTCACTTTCGTGGCGGCGCGGAGGCGGAGCTGCGTGCGGCGGCATATCGGCGCCTTCGAGTGCACGGCGACTTTGTCAACGCAGGAAACCGCTTCTTCCCCCCGCCGGTGGGGCGATCAAGTCACTTTGGCGTACACATCTACGGAGCCGAAGGTGAGGTCTCCTTCGACTCGCTGTCTTGGCTCTTCACTGTCGACTCGCTGCGGTTGTCTGCTGCTGCCGACGGTGAGGGCGCGGACCCGGGAGTCAAGTACGACCGAGACTGGGACGAGCGCCCCCATCCGAAGCGTGTCGTTCACGTCACGACGGAAACCCTTGAGCGCTGGCGTCGACTCGCGGGTGATGAAGGGCCCTTGGAGCACACACGTCTACTCACGCCCGTAAGTACAGCCGAGGACCCGGCAATTGATGCTCTTGGTGCTTACCCTCTCCGTCTCGGCATGTTGAAGCCGGGGATCTTTATCGGTTTCGATGAAGGCGCCTCGAAGAAGGCGAAATTTGGCCCTGATAAGGACCAGAGGCTCTTTGACTACAACACCGGGAGCGCGAGTCAAGAGGACTATCAGGTGCAGGCATGGAGTGACGTCATTCTCAAGGGGCCACAGATCGGTGTGGCCAACCCGATGTTCAAGCAGCCCAGCCAGGGCGGTGGCGAGGTGCGCGGCCTCGACCCTAGGTTGCTTGTCGACAAGGCTGTTCCGGAGTCGGAGTATCGACGAGTTGCTCCTCGCGATGTATTCATGGGGGCGCAGGAAAAGTGGCTAAATTGGGAGAAGTATGAGCAGTTGATTGCCTCTCAGGAGGAGCGAGCGCAAGCTCGACTCTGGATCGCTGAGCAATGCGAGATGGAGCCTGAGGAGGTCGGGGACGAGCAAGTCGAGAAGTTCCTGTTGGCCAAGGCAACTTATCCGTACAGTCAGGAGTTTCGAGTCGCGTGGCGTGAGATGATCGCCCCCGACACTGAGCGGGCCTTGTATGGGGCACTCATCCCGCCTGGAACAACGCATATCCACGCAGTCCATTCTGCTTGTTTCTCTGACAAACGGCTGACTGCTCTTGTGGCGGGTTTTCTGGCTGGGCTACCCGTGGATTATCTACTGCGAACTGCAGGTGCGGGTCACCTCGATGTCGCTCAGACCAGGCGGCTCCCGGCTCCACAAGAAGACCACCCACTGGCCCCCGCCCTTCTCTTCCGTACCCTCCGCCTGAATGCCCTGACCGCCGCCTACGCCGATCTGTGGGCAGAGCTCTATGATCCCAAGTGGCGGGGCGGCGAGCTATGGGCGATCGACTGGCCCAATCTCAAGACCGAGCTGCACGACGTCACCCCCACCTGGCAGCGCGACACCCCGCTCCGTACGGAATATGCCCGCCGTGCTGCCTTGGTCGAGATCGACGCGCTTGTCGCTGTATGGCTCGGCATCGACGCGGACACGCTCCTCGCCATGTACCGGGCTCGTTTCCCGATCATGCAGGACTTCGACCGGGTTACCTGGTTCGATGCCAATGAGCGGAAGATTGCCGGGGACCGCTACACGTACGGCTTCGACCAGACCAAGGAGCACTGGACCCAGTTCGAGACCTACCTGGCCGCCGTGGGAGCCCCCAAGGAGAATGGAGTTCTTCCGGCCCCGGCCGATGCCGACGCGCTCACCCCCAATGGCTATACCGCCCCCTTCTACAAGGCCAACCGCGAGCGTGAGATGCGGGAGGCCCACGCCTACTTCAAGAAGCGCTTGGACGAGGCTGTGGCGAAGGGGCTGTGGGATCCGGTGAAGATGGAGGTCCCGAACCAGTGAGGCCGACCCTCGAAGCACAGGGACTCAAGGAGAGCCTGCTCCAGTACCTGTCCACGACGTACGGCCTTGCGGACGAGGGCGCCCGTAAGGCTCTGCAGGCTTTCCTCGGGGATGAAACGACGGGCATGTTCCGCGGCCCGTATCTGCGGCTGCGTACGCCGTTCACGCCGGCCGAGGACGGATGGCAGCAGCACCTGGACTGGGTGCGCACCGACGGCTGGACGCCGTACGCGCACCAGGCCCGTGCCTTCGCCCGACTCACCTCGAAGGATGGGCACTACCCACAGCCGACCCTCGTGACAACGGGTACGGGGTCCGGCAAGACGGAATCGTTTCTCTACCCCATTCTCGATCACTGCGCCCGCGAGCGCCCGGCCGGGAACACTGGGGTCAAGGCGATCATTCTCTACCCGATGAACGCTCTGGCCTCCGACCAGGCGGTCCGCCTCAACAAATTGCTCACCGAATACGAGGAGCTGAGCGGAGTACGCGCTGGTCTCTACATCGGGGACAAGGCGGCGACGCACTACGACCGGGTCTACACCCGCCGCCAGGACATGCAGCTGTCCCCACCGGACATCCTGATCACCAACTACAAGATGCTCGATCTGCTTCTACAGCGTGCTGCCGACGCGCCGCTGTGGGACGGCAGCGACATCCGCTATGTGGTTGTCGACGAGTTTCACACCTACGACGGTGCGCAGGGCACCGACGTGGCCATGCTGCTGCGGCGCCTGGCCATCGCTGTCGGTGCCAGCCAACCCGATAGTCCACTCGGCGCGATCACCCCTGTCGCGACCTCCGCAACTCTCGCGTCCGGCACCGGTGAGGACGGGATACGGCAACTGCTCTCCGTGGCCACCAATGTCTTCGGTGTCGAATTCACCGAGGATGCCATCGTGGGGGAGGACCGACTGACGGTCGACGAGTTCATGCTCGACGAGTCGATCTCGGACGCGAAGTTTCTTCCCGGCCAAGCCGCGCCTCCCGAGACGTTGACCGCTCTGCCGGAGCCGGCATCCGGCCCCGAAGCGCTCGCGGACCTGGCCGAGGCGGTCACCGGGAGCCGCACCATCGATCCGATAGCCCTTGGTGCCGCACTCAAGCGCAACCGGCTCACATACGCGGTCCTGAACGCGTTCGACGGCACCGTGCGCACCTACGACGAGGTGCTGGACGTGATGCGCCGCAGCGGGGCGAAGAGCTGGGATGAGGCGATCACGACGCGGCCGCAGGTCGCCGCCCTGGCCCTCGCCCGTTTCGTGGCCCTGCTGTCCGTGGCGCGTGATCCGGAGGCGCCGACCGGGAGCAACCGGCCCTTCGTGCAGGTCGAGGTGCATCAGTGGGCGCGGTCCGTCACGCGGATGCTGCGTGGTGTGTTGCCCTGGCCGAGGGCCGAGTTCGCCTGGGACATGGCCGGAGGGGGGAGTCAACGGCGTGCGACACCCAACACGACCACCTCGCGCGAGACCAAGGTCTTCCTGCCCGCGGTGTACTGCCGCGAGTGCGGGCGGTCCGGCTGGTCGGTCCTCGCCCCGGAGTCGGACCTGGAGGAGCTGAGCTTCGACGCCCACAAGATCCGTCGGGCCACGGTGACCGCCGACAAGGCCAAGGTGCGCACCCTGGTGGCGGCCACGGACAACGAGGCCCGTGAGGGCAACGGCCGTACCGCCATGGACCGGGCGGGGCAGAAGTCACTGACCACCGGCGGTGCCGGCGTGCTCATGGTGCTCGACGGCACGTCCAGTCGCCTGCGCCTGCCCGACCCCCGGGACGACTACGACGATGAGGGTGATCCGCAGCCGGCCGGCTCCGATTCGGCTTTCGTCCTGGTCCAGCTCGGCGACACCGCCGAGCGGGCGGCCAAGGATGACTGGTGCCCGGCCTGCGGAACGCACAACGCGATCCGCTTCCTGGGCACGGGTGCTGCCGCGCTCGCCGCCGCGTCCGTCACCCAGCTGTTCACCGGCGGGGAGATGGACAAGGAGCAGCGTGAGACGAAGACGTTGATGTTCAACGACTCGGTACAGGACGCCGCGCACCGGGCCGGTTTCGTCGCCTCCCGGTCGTACACCTTCTCCCTGCGGGCCCTGTTCGCTAAACACCTGAGCGAGCAGCGACCGAGCGTGCTCAACGACCTCGTCGCCGATGTCGTCGCGGCCACCACCGACCGCGAGACCCTCGCCGCCGTCGTCCCACCGGATCTGCACGATGACACGGGCGTGGCGCGTCTGCTGTCGGGCAAGGGCCGCGGCGGGGACAGGAGAACCTGGGACCTGATCGGGGAACGGTTCGCCTTTGAGGCCGTGATGGAGTTCGGGCACCGTTCCCGCAACGGCCGTACCTTGGAGCTGACCCGCACCGCCGCCGCGTGGGTGGGCATTCCGGACGAGCGGGCAGCCGTGGCGATCGTACGTGCTGTCCATGAGGAGTCCACTCACCGCGGGCGGGCACTCACCGAGCACGAGGACGCCCGCTATTTGGCCTTTCTACGCGGTCTGTTGGACCGGCTGCGCACGCGGGGGGCGGTCGGACACCGGTGGTTGGAGAAATTTCTGGACGAAGCCGGCACCAGCCGTTACTTCATCTGGGGTGGCCGTCCGCGCGGCATGAAGGCATTTCCCAAGGGGGTCTCCGCCCCGACCTTCCTCCTCGCCCGACCCAAGCAGAGCAGCGAGTTCGACTTCGCAGCCGGACGGCTGTCCTGGTACCAGACCTGGGCCCAGCGCTGTCTCGACATGACCCGTGAACAGGCCGATGAGTTCTGGGTGCGGCTGCTGCCCCGACTCACCGACGCCGGACTGCTCGCGGCGCGTACCCCGCGTGATACGGCGGTCCGCCTCTACGGTCTCCAACCAGGTGCCGTGTGTCTGCAGTTGTTGCCCGATGCCCAGGTCAACGAATCGTATGTGCGCTGCCCGAAGTGTTTTTGGGAGCAGACCGTTCACCCTTCGCTGCTGGCGCAGTATCACGGGCAGCCCTGCCTGGCGTACCGCTGCGCGAATGGACGGCTCGTCGCGGGTGACCGGTGGCTGGAGACCGTGGACCGGCATGATCGGGACCGCGACTACCGCGACGACTACTACCGCAGCCTTTACCGGCGCGCCGGCACCTACCAGGTCATCACGGCTGAGCACACGGGACTGCTCTCCCGTGGCAAGCGCGAGCGCGTCGAGGAGGCGTTCCGCGACGGCAAGGGCTTCAACGATCCCAACGTGCTGTCCTGCACGCCCACTCTGGAGATGGGTATCGACATCGGTGACCTGTCCGCCGTCGTCCTCGGCGCCCTGCCGCGCCGGCCTGCCAACTATGTCCAGCAGGCGGGCCGGGCCGGCCGCCGTACCGGTAACGCCTTTCTGCTGACCATCCCCGACCGCACTCGCCGTGACCTGTACTTCCTCGACCGGCCACGGGACATGATCGACGGACGAATCGTGCCGCCGGGCTCGTATCTCTCGGCCATCGAGATCCTGCGCCGCCAGTACACCGCGCACCTCCTCGACCTCGCGGCGCGTGGCCGGCTGCTGCGAGAGGATGGCAAGCCGCTGGCGGCGCTGCCGCGCCGGGTCGATGAGCTGTTCGGCCCCTCCGGTTACCTCACCGACTTCACCGAGGCTGCTCTCGCCCACGGAGAGGAGCTCGCCTCGGGCTTCCTCGCGCTTTTTCCGACCGGCGTGAGCGAGACGGCCCGGGAAGAACTGAGGCGGTACGCGATCCGGGGCATCCGCAGCGCGATCGAGAAGGCCGAGCGGGAATGGGAGCGCGAGAACCAGAAGCTGCGTACCCGCATCCGCACGATCCGCTCGGCGATCGACGAGCTCAAGGAAGGAGACGACGAACAGGCCAGAACAAAGGCGGAGTTGGAGGCGGAACTGGGTGCCGTCTCGAAGCAGGGCGCCGCGCGTCAGCGCCGGCCCGCTCAGGCTGTGTTGTGCGACCTCGGCCTGCTGCCCAACTATGCCCTCATCGACGCCGTGACCACTCTCGATGCCACCATGTTCTGGCCCGAGGGCACCACGCCCGAGGGACGGGACCGCTACAAGTCGAAATCGTTCTCCTATGGGCGACCGCGCAGCTTCGCCCTTTCCGAGCTCGCCCCCGGCAACACCTTCTACGCCGAGGGCTACAAGCACCGGATCACCGGCATCGACATCGTCACCGGCCGGGACCACGACTGGCGCCACTGGCGCTTCTGCCCCTCATGCGGCTACGTCCGGACCGAGAACGCCGAGAACGACATCACGCCGTGCCCGCGCTGCGGAGAGGCGGGCATCGCCGACTCCGGCAGTCTGTGGCAGATCGTGCAGCCCAGCGTCGTCACGGCCCGAGACAAGCGCGAAGACGCCAGGATCGGCGACGAGAGTGATGACCGGGAGCGTCGCTTCTACACCGTCGTCGACATGGTCGACATCGACCCCAAGGACTTCGCCGCCGGCAAGTCCTGGCGACACACCAAGGAGATCTTTGGCGTCGACTACACCCGGCGGGCCGTCATTCGTCGCGTCAACACCGGACCGCTCAGCATCGGAGCCCAGGAGAACGACCAGCTTGCCGGGCGCCCCGTGCGTATCGCGCCGTTCCACGTGTGTACCGCTTGTGGGGCCGCGAGCGCTGACGGACGCCCGGTCTTCGACGACGACCGCGATGCCGTGGACAACTCCGCCAACCGGCAGCGCGAACTCAAGCACCACACCCCCTGGTGTCCGCTGCGACGCGGCAAGAAGGGCGTGCCACAGGAAGCCGTCCTGCTGGCCCACGAGCTGGAGACCGAGGCCCTGCGCATCCTGCTGCCCGCCGCGACCGTTCTCGTCGAGGAGAAGGTGCATTCCTTCCAGGCAGCCCTGCGGCTGGGCGTGGACGACGCCTTCGGCGGCGACCCGCAGCACCTCGACACCACCCTCGCCACCATGCCGGACCGCGACACCGCTGAGAAGCGCCACTTCCTCGTCCTGTACGACCGCCTCCCGCACGGCACCGGTTACCTCGACCGACTCACCGACCCGGTGGCCTTCCGGCAGGTGCTCGAAGGCGCACGTCGGCTCCTCGTGGAGTGCCCCTGCAACGGAGAGGGCGGGCCGGCTTGCCACCGCTGCCTGTACCGCTACGCCGACGAACAGCAGATCGAGCGCGTCTCCCGTCAGGCCGCCCTGGAGATCTTTGACGAACTCCTCGGCACCGACACCGACGCATGGGTCACCAAGCCGGTCGGCAACACCGACCAGATCGGACTCGACGGCCAGGTCGAGTCCGACCTCGAGGCGCGCTTCCTCAGGGCCCTGCGCGGGTGGGTCGGACAGCGCGGTGACGCCGTCCTGGAGGAGAGCGGCGACAACAGCGCCTACCTGCGTCTCGACGAGTTCGGCACCGTGCACGGGTGGCGTTTGACCCCCCAGCGCAACGAGGGTTTCACCCGTACCGACTTCACCTTCGAACGCACCGACGGCCCCAAGCAGAAGATCATCGTCTACCTCGACGGGCATCGCTACCACGCCACTCGCCGTCACAATCGGCTCGCCGGCGATGCCGACAAGCGCAACCGACTCCGCGCGGAAGGCCGGACAGTATTCCAGCTCACCTGGGACGACCTCGCCGCCTTCGAGCGGCAGACGGACACAGCGGAATCCGCAGCTGGGCGGGACGCGGCCGAACCGGTATGGCCGCCCTATCCCCGCAGCGCCCAGGACGTTGCCAAGCGGCTCTATGCCGAGCACGGCGGCGACGACCTCGCGGACACCGCCTTCACCGACCCGATGACCATGCTCCTCGCGTATCTGCGCAGCCCCGACAAAGCGGCCTGGGGGAAGCGGGCCTCGGCTGTCATCGGCGGGCTCCTTATGACCGACAGGGAAATCCTCGTCGGCAACGGCACCTCCGATCAGACCCGCCACGCACTCGACCGCCTCCTCGACGCCTGGGGCCGCACCGATGGTCTCGACCTGGCTCCCGTCCAGGGCACGGGCACGCTCAACCTCTTCCAGACCTGCGACCGGTCCGGCCTGCCCGTCGCCATCCTCGTCGATGCCGCCACCGGCCGCTGGTCCGCTCTGACCTGCCTCGACGACACCACACCCGACCAACTCGGCACAGCCGAACACAAGGGGCGCTGGCGCTCCTGGCTCCAGTGGTCCAACATCCTGCAGTTCCTCGCCCACGACAGCGGCGACGGCATTCAACTGACCACCTCCACCGCGGGCCGCTTCGATACCGCCATGCTCAAGGTCTTCGGAGGCATCGGAGAACTCGAATCCCTCGTCGTGCGGTACGGCACCAACACTCTCTCTCATCAACCCGCGCCCTCGCCGGCGTCCCGGGACACGCCTTTGGAAGCGGCGGTGCGGGATCTGCTGTGGGACCGGGAGGTCCTCGAATACCTCGACGAGGACGAACCCGACGCCCCTCTCACCCGCCTCGCCCACGCCTTGGCCGACAGCGGCAAAAAGGCCCCTGCCTATGGCTATGAACTGGGCGAACGCGGGTGGCTCGCCGACTTCGTCTGGGACCACGGCGACCTCCGGATCGCCGTCATGGCCGAGCAGCACGATCAGGAGGACGACGAGAGCGACAAGACCTGGAGGGCCTACCGCGACGCCGGCTTCACGATCCGATCGGCCGAGGACTGGCTCGCCGAGCTCGACACCCTCCTTGTCGCCCTCCCCGACGCCGACGCCCGTCCCGACTCGGAAGAACAGAGTGCCGCACGATGACCGCACGCCTCAGCCTCTACCAGAAGGCCGAAAACGAGCTCTACAAGATGGACTCGTCGGTCAAGACGAAGTTCTACGACTTCTGCCACCAGTTCCGTCTCAACCCCGATCACCCCAGCCTCGACCTCAAGCCACTCAAGGGCGATGGCCGGATCCACCGTGCCAAGATCGATCGTTCCTACCGGGCGCTCCTCGCCCGGGCGGGGAGCGGCGCCGACGGCGTGCAGCAATGGCTGATCGTCGCGGTGCGCCACCGCAAGGACGTGTACGAAGAACTCAGCGTCGCCATCAACCGGATCACCGGTGAAATCGAGTTCGTCGACCTTGGCGTGGTCGGCCAGAGCGTGCTCCAACGGGCGGGGCTCCAGCTCACTCCCTCCCCGGACGAGCAGGACGCACCGGTGGCGCCCACCC
>NZ_VKHS01000179.1 GCF_014141525.1 Streptomyces calidiresistens | reverse complement strand
CCGGGACCCCGACCCCGCCCGGGACGCCGCCCTCGCCGAGGAGCTGCTGGCCGACCCCAAGGAACGGGCCGAACACCTCATGCTGGTCGACCTCGGCCGCAACGACCTCGGACGGGTCAGCGCCCCGGGCACCGTGGAGGTGGTGGACTTCATGTCCGTCGAGCGGTACAGCCACGTGATGCACATCGTCTCCACCGTCACCGGCCGGCTCGCCGAGGGACGCACCGCCTTCGACGCCCTCACGGCCTGCTTCCCCGCCGGAACCCTGTCGGGCGCCCCCAAGCCCCGGGCCCTGCGGATCATCGAGGAGCTGGAACCCACCCGCCGGGGGGTCTACGGCGGATGTATCGGGTACCTGGATTTCGCCGGGGACGCGGACACCGCCATCGCCATCCGCACCGCCGTGCTCCGCGACGGGACGGCGTACGTACAGGCCGGGGCGGGCGTGGTGGCCGACTCCGACCCGGCGGCGGAGGACGCCGAGTGCCGGAACAAGGCCGCGGCCGTGCTCCGGGCGATCGGAACCGCCGAACGCCTGCGCGGTAGCGTGGAGGGGTGAACGACCCCCAGCGCCGTACCCCGTCCCGCGACGCCGGCCCGGACGCCGCCCCCGACGGGGGCACCGCCCCCGCCGACGACGGCGCGGACCGACCGACCCCCGGACCCCGGGACGGCTCGGCCGACCGGGTCGACCCGGAACCGACCGACGAGCCCGCCCGGACGCCCGGGGCCCCCGGCCGCGCCGCCCGCCGCGCCCTGCCCCTCGCACTGGCGGCGGGCTCCGTGGGCGCGGCCGTCGTCCTGATCGCCTCCGGGCAGCGGTGGGCCGAGGCCCTCGCCTCCGGCGCGGCCGGCGGCACCCTTCCCGTCACGGTCACCGGGGGGGAGGTCTCCGGGCTGCCCAGCGCCCTGGCCCTGGTCGGCCTCGCCTCGCTGGTGGCGGTCTTCGCCGTGCGCCGCACCGGTCGCCGGATCGTCTCCGGTGTGCTGCTGCTGGCGGGGGCGGGAGCGGTGGCCTCCGCCGTCGCCGGGGCCCGGGACACCGCCGCGCTGCGCTCCGCCGCCGCCGAGACGACCGGCCTGACACAGGCCTCGCTCAGTGGTGTCGACCACACCCCCTGGCCGTGGGTCTCCGCGCTCGGCGGACTCGCCATCGTCCTGGCGGGGGTCCTCGCCCTGCGCCACGGCGCGGCCTGGCCCGCCATGTCCGGACGCTACGAGCGAACCGGACCGAGCGGCGTTCGCGCTGGTGGGCGCGGTGGACGCGGCCCCGGCCGGCGTGCCGGCCGCCCGGCGGACCCGGAGCGGCCGGAGGAGATGTGGAAGGCCATGGACCGGGGCGAGGATCCCACCGGCTGAGCCCTCCACCCCTCCCGGGGAGGGGGAGGCGGGTGCGGCCGACGTGCGCCCACCTGTCAGAATGGCTCCGGAAATGTCCGCGGACGGCGCCCCGGTGCCCCCGCCGCGTGCCCCCACCGTCACCAAGGAGTCATTCATGGCGGCCAACAGCCACGGCCACGGCAATTCCCCGGCGGCCTGGACCGGAGTCACCATCGCGCTCATCGGCTTCTGCCTGGGCGGCGTCTTCACCGTGATGGCCCAGCCGTGGCTGGTGCTCGCGAGCGTCCTGGTCGTGGCGCTGGGCGGGGTGGCCGCGCTGGTGATGCGTTCCATGGGCCTGGGAGCGGAGCCCGCCCCGCAGCGTCCCGCCCCGGGCAAGACCTCCGTGCCCGGCCCCCGCGAGGCCGCCCCGGCCGAGGCCGCCGACACGCGCGGCGCCGCGGTCTGACCCGACCGGTCGGCACCGCCGACCCGTCACGGGTCCCCCCCCGGATCCTCCCGGACCCCGCCGGGTCGGCGCCCCCGCCGGCCCGGCTTCGCGTGTCCCCGCCGTTCGGGCGGCGGACCACACCCGGACGGCTGCACCGCCGTCCCGTCCCGGTGCAGCGGTGACACCCGGCCGGCAGGCTCGGACCGTGCCCGCGCCGCTCCCGGACCGGCTCCCGCCCGCACCGGAACACCCGCCCCCGGCCCGCCGGTCGCGAGACCGCGCGACCCCGCTCGCCGTCGTGGTGGCCGGGGTGCTCGGTCTGGCCGGCCTGCTGCTCCTCGCCGGAGCGGACCCCTCGGTGCCGGGACGGTACCCGCCCTGCCCCGTGCACGCCGCCACCGGCCTGCTGTGCCCGGGCTGCGGGGGTCTGCGGGCCGGTCACGCCCTGACCCGGGGGGACCTGCCCGCGGCGCTGCGGGCCAACGCCGTGGTGCCGCTGCTCGCCCTCGCCGCGCTTCTCCTCGCCCCACTGCGGGCGCTCCGTCGCCGTCACCGGCTCCCGGGGCGCCGGGACCCCGGCACGGTCCCCCGGCGCCCGGCGCCGACCCCGCGGCTCCTCCTCCTCATCGGGGTGGGGGCGCTCGCGGTGTTCACCGTGCTGCGGAACCTGCCCGTCGGCGCGTTCCCCGCCCCCTGAGGCGGGAGCCGCCGCGGGCCCCGGGCCGGGCCCGGCCGCTTCCCCCGCCGGCCGTCCGAGGGGTGGACCGGACCGGGGGGAATGCGGGTCCCACCCCCGCCGGCCGATACCATCGGCGTGTCCGACCGTGTGCGGCCGGAACCGACGGACACCCACGGGCGTGGACGCGTGCCGTGGGCCGGGGGCACCCCGCCGGGGTCCGCCTCCGCGGGAGGTGCCGCGCGTGGTTCCGACCCCCGGAACCGGCGGCGGGACGCCGCGACAGGAACCGCTACAGAAAGGAGCCACTCGCGTGAGTGTGCTCGACGAGATCATCGACGGGGTCCGGGCCGACCTCGCCGTGCGTCAGGAGCGGGTCGGGCTCGACGAGCTGAAGGAGGCCGCCGAGCGCGCCCCCGCCCCCCTGGACGGGGCGGCCGCCCTGCGCGGCGAGGGTGTGCGCGTGATCTGCGAGGTCAAGCGGTCCAGCCCGTCCAAGGGAGCGCTCGCGGCCATCGCCGACCCGGCCGGGCTGGCCGCCGACTACGAGGCGGGTGGCGCCGCCGCCATCTCGGTCCTCACCGAGGAGCGCCGGTTCGGCGGGTCGCTGGCCGACCTCGACGCGGTGCGCGCCCGGGTGGACATCCCCGTCCTGCGCAAGGACTTCATCGTCACCTCCTACCAGCTCTGGGAGGCCCGGGCGCACGGCGCGGACCTCGCGCTGCTGATCGTCGCGGCCCTGGACCAGCCCGCGCTGGTCTCCCTGGTCGAGCGCGCCGAGTCCATCGGCCTGACCCCCCTGGTCGAGGTGCACGACGAGGAGGAGGTCGAGCGGGCCCTGGACGCCGGGGCCCGGGTGATCGGCGTCAACGCCCGTGACCTGCGCACCCTGGAGGTGGACCGCTCCACCTTCTCCCGCCTGGCGCCCGAGCTGCCCGCCGAGGTGGTGAAGGTCGCCGAGTCGGGCGTGCGCGGTCCGCACGACCTGATCGCCTACGCCCACGACGGCGCCGACGCGGTGCTGGTCGGGGAATCCCTGGTCACCGGCCGGGACCCGCGGGCCGCGGTCGCCGACCTGGTGGCCGCCGGCGCCCACCCCGCCCTGCGACAGGAGCGCTGATCGCCGTGGCCCGTCACGCCCGCCTGCTCCCCGGTTGCCGCCCGCGCGGCTGCCGGGCGCCGGCGCGTCGCGTGCTGGGCCGCCGGGTGCGCTACCACATCGGGTGCGAGCCGGGCCAGATCAACGGCCGCCGATGGCCCGGGCCGACCGCCCCGCCGTCGGCCCCGCCCCGGAGCGTCCCCGCGCTCCCCTGAGCCCTCCCGTCCCGGACGGGGGCGGCGCGGAGCCGGTCGACGGCGGGGCGCGCCGTCCCGTCGCGCCCGCGCCCGCCCCGAAGGGGGCCGGCGGGGTGGTTCCGGCGGGCCGGCGAACCGACACCCCACCGATACCGGTTCGGACCACCGCACCCTTCCGGAAGGCTCACGCCATGACCGATGGTTTCTTCCAACCCGACCCCGACGGTCGGTTTCCCGGCGCCGACGGATACTTCGGCGCGTTCGGCGGCATGTTCATCCCCGAGGCCCTGCGGGCCGCGGTGGAGGAGGTCGCCGTCGAGTACGAGAAGGCGAAGGCCGACCCCGCCTTCGCCGCGGAGTTGAACGACCTCCTGGTCAACTACACCGGGCGCCCCAGCGCCCTGACCGAGGTGCCGCGCTTCGCCGAACACGCGGGCGGCGCGCGGGTGTTCCTCAAGCGCGAGGACCTCAACCACACCGGCTCGCACAAGATCAACAACGTGCTCGGCCAGGCCCTGCTCACCCGCCGGATGGGCAAGACCCGGGTGATCGCCGAGACCGGCGCCGGACAGCACGGCGTGGCCACCGCCACCGCCTGCGCCCTGTTCGGCCTGGAGTGCGTGATCTACATGGGCGAGGTCGACACCGAGCGGCAGGCGCTCAACGTCGCCCGGATGCGGATGCTCGGCGCCGAGGTGGTGCCGGTGGCCTCCGGCAGCCGCACCCTGAAGGACGCGATCAACGAGGCCTTCCGCGACTGGGTGGCCAACGTCGACCGCACCCACTACCTCTTCGGCACCGTCGCCGGCCCCCACCCCTTCCCGGCGATGGTCCGCGACTTCCACCGGGTGATCGGGGTCGAGGCCCGGCGCCAGATCCTGGAGCGCGTCGGACGCCTGCCCGACGCCGTGGCGGCCTGCGTGGGCGGCGGCTCCAACGCCATCGGCCTGTTCCACGCCTTCCTCCCCGACACCGGGGTCCGCCTGGTGGGCCTGGAGGCCGCCGGGCACGGCGTGGCCTCGGGCAAACACGCCGCCACGCTGACGGCCGGTGAACCGGGCATCCTGCACGGCTCCCGCTCCTACGTCCTGCAGGACGACGAGGGGCAGATCACCGAACCGCACTCGATCTCGGCGGGGCTGGACTACCCGGGTATCGGCCCGGAGCACGCCTGGCTGAAGGACACCGGCCGGGGCGAGTACCGCCCGGTGACCGACGCGGAGGCGATGGAGGCGCTGCGGCTGCTCTCCCGCACCGAGGGGATCATCCCGGCCATCGAGAGCGCGCACGCCCTGGCCGGGGCCCTGGAGGTGGGTCGCGAGCTCGGGCCGGAGGGTCTCGTCCTGGTCAATCTCTCCGGTCGCGGCGACAAGGACATGGACACCGCCGCCCGCTGGTTCGGCCTGTACGGGGACACGGCCGAGGCCGTGGGCGGTCCCGCCGACCTCGCCGCCGACGCCTCCACCGACCCCGCCGACCCGGCCGCCCCGGGGAACGGCTCCGAGCGCGCCTCCGAGGAGGGCTCCGCATGAGCACCGTCGAGACCCCCGGCGCCGGCGGCGCCACGGGAACCACCGGTACCGCCGAACTGCTCTCGGCGGTCCTCGCCGGCGCGGCGGCGGAGGACCGAGCCGCCCTGATCGGCTACTTCCCGGCCGGCTTCCCCACCGTCGAGGACGGCATCCGGGCCGCGGTGGCGATGGCCGAGGGCGGGTGCGACGTGCTGGAGATCGGTTTGCCGCACAGCGACCCGGTCCTGGACGGTCCCGTCATCCAGACCGCCGACGACATCGCCCTGCGGGGTGGTCTGCGGATCGCCGACGTGCTGCGCACCATCCGGGAGGTCCACGCGGCCACCGGCGTGCCGGTGCTGTGCATGACCTACTGGAACCCGGTGGACCGCTACGGACCCGAGCGGTTCGCCGCGGAACTGGCCGCCGCCGGCGGCGCCGGGTGCATCCTGCCCGACCTGCCGGTGGAGGAGTCCGAGGTCTGGCGCAAGGCCGCCGCCCGGCACGGGCTGGCCACGGTCTTCGTGGTCGCGCCCAGCAGTCGGGACGCCCGCCTGGCCACGATCACGGCGGCGGGCAGCGGGTTCGTCTACGCCGCCTCGCTCATGGGGGTCACCGGCACCCGGGAGTCGGTGGGGGCCGAGGCCCGGGAACTGGTGGACCGGGTGCGCGGGGTCACCGAACTGCCGGTCTGCGTCGGGCTCGGGGTCTCCACGGCCGCCCACGCCGCCGAGGTGGCGGGGTACGCGGACGGCGTGATCGTGGGGTCGGCCTTCGTCAAGCTCCTGTTGCCCGCCGCCGACGCGGAGGGCGTTCCCGGGGCCCCGGTGAACACCGTCGAGGCGGTGTCCCGGGTGCGGGAACTGGCGGAGGACCTGGCCGCCGGCGTCCGACGCCGCTGAACACCCGTGGTCGGCGCGCCCCGCCGGGGCGCGCCGACCACGCGCGACGCGGGACCCGTGCGACACGACACGCCCGAGGGGCGCGGTCGACGCCCCCGGGAGGTTCCGGCGACCTAGCGTGAGGAGATGCGCGTACTGGTCACCGGCGGTGCCGGATTCATCGGTTCCCACGTCGTCGACGCCCTGATCACGGCGGGGAGGGTGCCCGTGGTGCTCGACACCGAGCCGCGCGGGCACCACCATCCCGACGTCCCCTGGTACCAGGGCGACGTCCGCGACCCCGCCGCGGTGGAGCGGGCCCTGGTCGGGGTGGAGGCGGTGTGCCACCAGGCGGCGATGGTCGGCCTGGGCAACGGCTTCTCCGACGCGGTGGAGTACGTCTCGCGCAACGACCTGGGCACCGCGGTCCTTCTCGCGGCGATGGCGCGGTCCGGTATCCGGCGACTGGTGCTGGCCGGTTCCATGGTGGTCTACGGGGAGGGCCGCTACACCTGTCCCGAGCACGGCACGGTGCGGCCGGGGCCCCGGGCACCGGAGGCCCTGGAGGCGGGCCGCTTCGAGCCGCCGTGTTCCCGGTGCGGGCGGGACCTGGAGCCCGGCCTCGTCGCCGAGGACGCCCCGGTCGATCCGCGCAACGTGTACGCGACGACCAAGCTGACCCAGGAGCACCTGGCGGCCGCGTGGGCGCGTTCGGAGGGCGCCCGGGCCATCTCGCTGCGGTACCACAACGTCTACGGGGAGCGGATGCCGCGCGACACCCCGTACGCCGGTGTGGCCTCCTTCTTCCGCTCGGCGCTGGAACGCGGGGAGGCACCCCGGGTCTTCGAGGACGGTGCCCAGCGCCGGGACTTCGTGCACGTCACGGACGTGGCGGCGGCCAATCTCGCGGCCCTGGAGGCGCTGGAGACCCGTCCGGCGGGGACGCTGCGGGCCTACAACACCGGCAGCGGCGACCCGCACACGGTGGGGGAGATGGCCACGGCGCTCGCCGACGCCTTCGGCGGTCCGGCGCCCCGGGTGACGGGGGAGTACCGCCTAGGCGACGTCCGGCACATCACCGCCTCCTCCTCACGGTTGCGGGAGGAGTTGGGGTGGCGGCCCCGGGTGGGGTTCGCCGAGGGCATGGCCCGCTTCGCGGCCGATCCGCTGCGGCCCGCCGAGCCCGCGCCCCGACCGGCCTGAGGGGGGCGACCGGGTCGGAGGCGGTCGAAAGCCGTCGGCGCGCGGGGGCCGATCGGCATACCCGGGCCCGTTTCCGGTGAGACGACCGGTGTGAGAGGGACGACGGGTGCTGCCGGTGGCGACCGCGGCGCGCGGTGGGCGGCGGGTCCCACGGTTGGCGTTCATGTGAAGTTAGCTTTTTGTTATCGCCGACTGGTCGCGTTCGTTGCGGGAATGTGATTCCGCGACGAACCGGCCCGGTGACACCGCCACCACAGCCGTCCCACCGGAAAGGGAACCGGATGAGCGAGACCGCTTCCCGGGAGGCCGGGGCCCCACCGGAGGTCCGTCGGGACATCCACGGGGACCTCGTGCTGCCCTGCCTGAACGAGGCCGCCGCCCTGCCCTGGGTGCTGGGCCGCATCCCTCCCGGCTGGCGCCCCCTGGTCGTCGACAACGGGTCCACCGACGGATCCGCGCGGATCGCCGCCGAACTCGGCGCGCGCGTGATCCGGGAGCCCCGCCGCGGCTTCGGCGCGGCCTGTCACGCCGGACTCCTCGCCGCCGAGGCCGAACTGGTCGCCTTCTGCGACTGCGACGCCACCCTCGACCCCCGCGCCCTCACCCCGATGGCCGACGCCGTACGGGCCGGTTCCACCGACCTCGTCCTCGCCCGCCGACGCCCCACCACCCGTCGTGCCTTCCCCGTCCGCGCCAGGGTCGGCAACCGCGCCCTGTCCGTCATGGTGCGCCGCCGCAC
>NZ_VKHS01000178.1 GCF_014141525.1 Streptomyces calidiresistens | reverse complement strand
CCTCCCTCCCGCCCGAGGCGGGTCGGGAGGGCGCTGTCGTCTCCGGGGCGATCGGGGGTCGTCAGCCGGGGCGGACGGCGCTGTGGAAGGGCATCACCGAGATGGACTCCACCCGCACGTTCGTGCCCGGGCGCGGGGCGTGGATCATCTGTCCGTCGCCGATGTAGAGCCCGACGTGGCTGATGTCGGAGTAGAAGAACACCAGGTCGCCGGGGCGCAGGTCGGCTCGGGCGATCCGGGTGCCGGCGTTGACCTGGTCCCAGGTGACCCGGGGCAGCTCCACGCCGGCGGCCCGCCAGGCGGCCTGTGTGAGCCCGGAGCAGTCGTAGGAGTCGGGGCCGGTGGCACCCCACACGTACGGCTTGCCGAGCTGGGCGCGGGCGTGCGCGATCGCCTGTTCGGCGCGGGTGGAGACCCCGGTGTCGCCCGCGGACGACGAGCCGGACGACCCGGCGTCCGATGACCCGGAGGACCCGGAGGACCCGGAGCCCGAGGGGGCCGCGTCGGCGGAGCCGGATTCCGCCGACGACTCCCGCGCGGCCTCGGCGCGGGCCGCCTCCTCGGCGGCCTCCCGCTCGGCCGCCCGACGCGCGGCCCGTTCGGCGGCCTCCCGCTCGCGGCGCTCGGCCTCCTCGCGCCGGCGCTGTTCCTCCGCCAGGCGCTCGGCCTCGGCGGTCTCCAGCCGTTCCAGCTCGGCGAGTTCCTCGGCCTCCTCCTCGGTCAGGCCGGCGAGCAGTTCCCGGGCGTCGGCCAGCTTGCCCTGGACCTCCTCCTTCTGCTTCCGCAACTCCCGCTGGCGCTCCTCGAGGTCCTCCAGCGCGCCGGCGGCCTCGGCGCGCTTGAGCTCGGCCTCGCCGCGGCGCTCGACGTAGTCGTCCAGGGCGAGCTGCTGCCGGTCGCCGGCGCGGCCGAGGACATGGGTGGTGTCGAACCACTGCTGGGGGTCGTTCATCAGCAGCAGGGTGGCGGTCTCCGAGACGCGGCCGTGCCGGTACTGGGCGGTGGCGTACCGGCCCAGGTCGCGGCGGGCCTCGTTGACCCGCTCGGCGGCCTCGGCGGCGGCCTCCACCAGTTCGTCGGCGGTGCGCTGCTGTTCCTCGGTGCGTTCCCTGGCGGCGTTGTAGCCCTGGGTGGCGGTGCCGGCCTCGCGGAACAGTTCGTCCACCTGCTCCTTGACCTCGGCCGCGCGACTGCCGGCGGCCTCGGCGCGTTCCCGGGCCTCCTCGATGGCGGCCGCCGCGTCGGCGGCCGGGTCACCGGTGCCGCCGGGTTCGTCGGCGAAGGCGGTCTGGGAGAACAGGCTCGCCGAGAGGGCGGCGGCTCCCAGGCCCATCGCGCCCCTGCGGGCGGTGGGGGAGTCCAACAGTCCGGCGCGCGGCTTGCGGTGAGCGCCCAAGGCCGGTCTCTCCTTCCGTCGCCGCCGGTCGGCGCGGGGCCGGGCCGGACGGCGGCACGGCGCCGGCGCCCGATGGACGCCGGCCCGGCCGCTGCCGACCCCGTCCCCGGAAGGGGACGGACACGGCGGGGGCGACCCGTGTCGTCGGTGACGACGAGCGGGGAGGCGGGTCACCCGGCGCTGAACGCTAGCCGGCGGGAACGCTCCGGGGGAAGTCGAATGCTCGAAATGAGTGAAATCTTTTTGTGATCCTTTCGTTCCCCGGTCGGAATGTGATCACCGGTTTGACGCAGGGTGATTCCCTTTTCGGCATCGAGGGATGGAAAAGGGTGAATACCCCGAAGAAATCAAAAACCCCGAAAAGACCCAAGGGGGCAAAAGGGGCACGCGCGAAGGGATCGATCCAACCGTGCCGGGGTCGCTGCCGGACCCGCGCCGGACCCGCGCCGGACCCGTGACGGACCCGCGGTGGTCCCGGCGCGCCGGGACCACCGGGCGGGCTCAGCCGCGCCCCTCCTCCAACTCCTTGCGCAGCCGGCGCCGCTCCCACATGTTCGGCCGCCGCACCGTCACCCCGCCCACGTCACCGCGTCCGCTCACCCGCACCACCGGGGCGCCCGCCACCGGCGGCTCGGTCGCCTTGTTGGTGAACCCGCCCATACCGGTGCTCACCTCACCCACCACCACGGTCCAGCCCTCGGGCACCACCAGCGTCACCCCGCCCATGTCGCCGTGCAGGGCGAAATCGGTCACCGGCTGGTGCACCCGGGCCCGGGTGAGGTCCAGCTTCACGCCGCCCACCCCGCCGTGCGCCATCACCGTCGGCGGCACCTCCCAGTGCCCCTCGCGGTTCGACCCGGCGAACCCGCCCTTGACCACCAACACCGGCGGCGGGGACACCGGCCCGGACGCCGGCGCGACGGGCCCCGTCGACGACACGATCGCCCGGCCCGGCCCGGCGCCGCCGGACCGCGACGTCGGCGGCAGGTCCGCGGTCAACGGCTCCAGATCCCGGTACGTCTTCGCGGCGAAGGTCCGCTCCAGCCGCTCGTCCAGCTCCGTCAGGTCGATGCGGCCCTCCCCCGCGGCCTCCCGCAGCCGCTCCGCGACCGCCTCGCGGTCGGAGTCCGAGGCACGCAGGTCCGGGTTGGGGAACCGGTCGGGACTTGTCATGACCGGCAGTCTAGGCGGCGGCCGGAACCTTCGGTACGGCCCGCCGGGGCCCCCGCGCCAACCGATGACCGACCGACCGCCGGAGCCCACCTCTCCCCGGCCGGCGAACCCCCGCAGGGCCTAGACTCGGTCAACGATGAGCACCCTTTTCGACGACGCCGCCGACGGGCTGCCGTTCGGCAACGGACCGGCCGAGCCCGCGCCCGACCCCGCCGCCGGCACCACCCCGGACGCGGGGCCCGACGGCACCCTGTGGGGGGACGACTGGGAGCACGAGCCCCCGCCCGCCGACCCGGCCGGCGACGCCGCTCCCGGCCCGGCCGCCGAGGAGCTCCCCGACGGCCTGTTCCCCGAGACCTTCGGCGCCCCCGACGCCGAACCCGTCACCGGCGGCGGCTGGTACCGCGACGGCGCCCCCCGGCCCGTCATCGACGCGGAGGCGCTGCTCACCGGCCTCAACGAGAACCAGCGCGCCGCCGTGGTGCACTCCGGCTCCCCGCTGCTCATCGTCGCCGGCGCCGGCTCCGGCAAGACCCGGGTGCTCACCCACCGCATCGCCCACCTGCTGGCCGCGCGCGGCGTCCAGCCCGGCCAGATCCTCGCCATCACCTTCACCAACAAGGCCGCCGGCGAGATGAAGGAACGGGTCGAGGACCTGGTGGGCCCCCGCGCCCGGGCGATGTGGGTGATGACCTTCCACAGCGCCTGCGTGCGCATCCTGCGCCGCGAGAGCAAGCACCTCGGCCTGACCTCGTCCTTCTCCATCTACGACGCCGCCGACGCCCGCCGCCTCATGGCGCTGGTCTGCCGCGACCTGGACCTGGACCCCAAGCGCTTCCCGCCCAAGTCCTTCAGCGCGAAGGTCTCCAACCTCAAGAACGAGCTGATCGACCCCGAGGACTTCGCCGCCGCCGCGAGCGACGGCTTCGAGAAGACCCTCGCCGAGGCGTACGCGCTCTACCAGTCGCGGCTGCGCGAGGCCAACGCGCTGGACTTCGACGACCTGATCATGACCACCGTCCACCTGTTGCAGGCGTTCCCGGACGTGGCCGAGCACTACCGGCGCCGCTTCCGGCACGTGATGGTGGACGAGTACCAGGACACCAACCACGCCCAGTACCGGCTGATCCGCGAACTGGTCGGCACCGCGCCCGACCCCGGCGCGCCCGCCGACCCGGGCGCCGTCGAGCCCGCCGAACTGTGCGTGGTGGGCGACGCCGACCAGTCCATCTACGCCTTCCGGGGCGCCAACATCCGCAACATCCTCCAGTTCGAGGAGGACTACCCGCAGGCCCGCACCCTGCTGCTGGAGCAGAACTACCGCTCCACCCAGACCATCCTCTCCGCCGCCAACGCCGTCATCGAGCGCAACGAGAACCGCCGGCCGAAGAACCTGTGGACGAAGGCCGGCGACGGCGACCGCATCGTCGGCTGGGTCGCGGACGGCGAGCACGAGGAGGCGCAGTTCGTCGCGGAGGAGATCGACCGCCTCACCGACGCGGGGAAGGCCCGCCCCGGCGACGTGGCCGTCTTCTACCGCACCAACGCCCAGTCCCGGGTGTTCGAGGAGGTCTTCATCCGGGTCGGCCTGCCCTACCGGGTGGTCGGCGGCGTCCGCTTCTACGAGCGCCGCGAGGTCCGCGACGTCCTGGCCTACCTGCGGGTGCTGGCCAACCCCGAGGACACCGTCCCGCTGCGCCGCATCCTCAACGTGCCCAAACGCGGCATCGGCGACCGCGCCGAGGCGATGATCGAGGCGCTCGCCCTGCGCGAGCGGATCTCCTTCGCGCAGGCGCTGCGTCGGGTGGACGAGGCGTACGGCATGGCCGCCCGCTCGACCAACGCGGTCCGCCGCTTCAACCAGCTCCTGGAGGAACTGCGCACCATCGCCGAGTCCGGCGCCGGACCGGCCACCGTCCTCGAGGCGGTCCTCGAACGCACCGGCTACCTCGCCGAGTTGCAGGCCTCCACCGACCCGCAGGACGAGACCCGGGTCGAGAACCTCCAGGAACTCGCCGCCGTGGCCCTGGAGTTCGAGGAGAACCGGCCGGAGGGCGACCCCGGCACCCTCGCCGACTTCCTGGAGCAGGTGGCGCTGGTCGCCGACTCCGACCAGATCCCCGACGGCCCCGACGGGGAGAACGGCGCCGAGGGCGACGGCACCCCCGAGGGCGGCGTCATCACCCTGATGACCCTGCACACCGCCAAGGGCCTGGAGTTCCCCGTCGTCTTCCTCACCGGCATGGAGGACGGCGTCTTCCCGCACCAGCGCTCGCTGGGGAAGACCAAGGAACTGGAGGAGGAGCGCCGGCTGGCGTACGTCGGCATCACCCGGGCCCGCGAACGCCTCTACGTCACCCGCTCGGTGCTGCGCGGCGTCTGGGGTCAGCCCCAGTACAACCCGCCCTCCCGCTTCCTGGAGGAGATCCCCGACAGCCACCTGGAGTGGCGCCGCTCCGGCCCCTCCACCCCGGCCGCATCCTCCGCCCCATCCGGGGGGCGGGCGTCCGGTGGACGCGCGGCGGGTCGCGGCGGCGGCGTCACCCGCGGCTTCGCCACCGGCCGCATGGTCGACCGGCCGGTCGTGGCGCTGGCGCCGGGCGACCGGGTCACCCACGACAGCTTCGGCCTGGGCACGGTGGTCTCCGTGCAGGGCTCGGGCGACCGGGCCGAGGCCACCATCGACTTCGGCGGCGACAAGCCGAAGCGGCTGCTGCTGCGCTACGCCCCCGTCGAGAAGCTCTGACCCACCCCGGGTGGGGGCGTCCGCCGGGCGCCGCCATCCGGGGCCGTCGGCGGGGCCGGCCGGGAAATCCCCGTGCGGGCACGGGTGCGGACCGTTACCCTTGCCGCCATGAAGCGCGCCGCTGTGACGACGACGCCGGAGAGTGTCCCGGCGCGCTGATCGATGCCCGAAATCGAAGCCCCGGGGCGGGTGCCCCGGGGCTTCGTCGCGTGGTCACCCGTCCGCCGTTCGCGAGGAGACCACCGTGCACGACCACCGCAGGCTCGGCCGTGAACTGAACCTGTTCGACACCGACCCCCTGATCGGCGCCGGGCTGCCCTACTGGTTGCCCGACGGCGCCGCCGTGCGGCACACCCTGGAGGAGTACATCCGCTGCGAGGAGCGGCGGGCGGGATACCGACACGTGTACTCCCCGGTGCTCGGCAAGCGGGAGTTGTACGAGCTCTCGGGCCACTGGGACCACTACCGAGACGACATGTTCCCCCCGATGGACCTCGGGGGCGAGCAGGTCGTGCTGAGGCCGAGCCTCTGTCCCCACCACGCACTGATCCACCGCTCGCGCCCCCACAGTCACCGCGACCTACCGGTGCGCATGGCCGAGCCGGGGGGCATGTACCGCTCCGAGCTCTCGGGCGTCCTCGGCGGACTGACCCGGGTGCGGGCCATCCACCTCAACGACGCGCACATCTTCTGCACCCTCGACCAGGTCGTCGGGGAGGTGCGCGACGCGCTGGGGATGATCGGCCGGGCGTACCGGGCCATGGGCATCACCCCGACCCGGTACCGGTTGTCCCTGCCGGGGCCCGGCGGCAAGTACGTCGCGGCACCCGGGAAATGGGAGCGGGCGACCGCCCTGCTGACCGAGGCCCTGGACGAGGCGGGGCTGCCCCGGGAGGTGGCCGAGGGGGAGGCCGCGTTCTACGGACCCAAGATCGACGTCCAGGTCACCGATGCCGCCGGTCGGGAATCCACCCTCTCCACCGTGCAGGTGGACCTCCACCAGCCCGAGCGGTTCGACCTGCGCCACATCGGCGCCGACGGCGCGAAGCACCGCACCGTCATGGTCCACCGCAGCGTCATCGGCAGCGTGGAGCGGGCCGTCGCCCACCTCGTCGAGCACCACGGCGGGGCCCTCCCCGCCTGGCTCGCCCCGCTCCAGGTGGCGATCCTCCCGGTTACCGCGGCCGAACTGCCCGTTGCCGAGGCCCTGGCCCGGCGCTGCCTCGACGCCGACCTGCGGGCCGAGATCATCGGTCCGGAACGCGGCAGCCTCGGTGCCCGGGTCCGCCGGGTCCGTCTCGTCCCCTACCAGGCCATCATCGGCCCCGGGGAGGCCGCGGACGACCGTGTCGCGCCGCGCCTGCGCGACGGCCGCCGGCTCCCCGCCATGCCGGCCGGGGAACTCCTCGCCCGTATCGGGGCGCTCGTCGGCGCCCACAGCCCGGGGCTGTGGGACGGCGGGAACGGCGGGAACGGCGTGGGAAAGGTGACCGAAGGAGCAACCGGGGTCTCCGGCTGAGACCGGAAACGCCCGTGGCCACCCGCCGGGGGCCACGGGCGGTGGGGATCAGGCGTTGACGCGGGTGGAGAGGAAGAGGTGCAGCGCGCTGCCGTGCTTCTCGTCGAACCCCTCGGATTCGACGAAGGTCCGCCGGGGCGGGTGGAGCCGGCCCTCGATCCGCGGGACGAGCACCTCCCGATTCCCGTCGGTGAGGCGCAGGAGTTCCGTGGTGCCCTCGACCGGGGGCAGGTCCCGGAGCGGGTTCCACGGCGGACCCGACGGCAATGACATCAGGTACTCGGGCAGATCCCCCTCGCGTTCGTCGCGGGGGAACACGGCGAGCCAAACGCGCCCGCCCGACGGGTAGCGGAGCACCACGTGACGGCGTGTGCCCAGCGACTCCCGGGGGCCACGCGTCATCCGCCGCCACCGCCACGTTCCGCACAGGACGTACAGGAGGACGAGCTGGGCGGGGAGCACCGCGCCTGTGAGTTGGAGCCACTCCATCGGGGCGGACGCCGCGAGGGTTTGATGGGCGAACCATGTCAGCACCGGGAGCAGGGCGGCGGGCAGGAGCAGGAACGGTTTCGCCGTCCACCACCACAGTCGCAGCTCCTCCCGCCGGTTCCCCGCGGGAGCCGGCGGGACCGTGGTGGGACGCGCGGTGGTCGGGTCCGGGCGGGTGATCAGAGACAGGACCTGCCGGGCCTCCGGGGCCAGGGGCATGGGCGGCCCACCGCGTTTCCGGAGGTACGCGGGCAGGCGGGCGCTCCCCACCAGGCCGACCGGGATCAGCGCCACCATCTGGATGAGGGTGGGGATCAGGATGTGATCGGGTATCCGGAACTCCTCCCGGGGTGAGCGGTAGAAGTCGCCGCGCCAGGGACCCCGGAGCACGACGTGGCCGTGGATCACCCCTTCCGCCCGGGCCGGGTCGTCGATGTCCGGGCAGCGAACCGGCCTCTCCCGGGTGAGGCCCGAGTCGGGCACCTCCCATCGGGCCGCGCAGGTGCCGGACTCCTCATCGACGAGCAGATCGGCGGTGGTCCACGAATTCCCCACCTCCTGGTCCCACACGAGGTTGGTCATCTGCCATACGTGTACGCCCCCGAGCACCACCAGCCCGAGGACCGCCGCCACCGTGTTGATCCACCAGCGGATCCGCACCCGATCCCACGCCCCTCCCGATCCCGTGCCGCGCCTCAACCGGCGGCACCCGGTGGGTCGTTCATATCACCGGGGTGATCACGGGCGGGGGGCCGGGGTGACGG
>NZ_VKHS01000177.1 GCF_014141525.1 Streptomyces calidiresistens | reverse complement strand
GCGGAGGACCGACGGGGGTCCGGGCGGGCGGAATCCGTGCTCATCCGACCCACGGTACCGGCAGCCGGCGACGCCGGCGGGGGTCCGACGGTCCCCTTCCCGGCGTCCCGCCGGGCCGCGGCCCGCCGCCCGGCCCGCCCGGAGGGGCGCCGGGTCCCGGCACCGGTCCCGGGGCACGGCGCGCCGGCGGGCCCTCAGCGGCTGTTGATCCGCTCGATCTCCCGGAGCACCCGCCGCTTCAGCTCCGGGGCCATCGGCGCGTAGCCCAGTTCCAGCGCCAGCTCGTCGGCCTCCTCGCTGGTCATCGCCCAGGTCCAGAAGGAGCGCAGCAGTTCGGCGAGGTCGTCGTCGTATCCGCACTCGTAGGCGAAGATCCAGTTGGTGCCGGAGATGGGGTACCCCTCGCCGCCGATGTCGTCGAGGTCGAACTGGAAGTTCTCCGGGATGACCGCGACGCCCGAGGCGATCGTGGTGGCCTCCAGGGTCGGCTCGATCGGCGTGCCGGAGGCGTTGACGACACGGGCGGTGGCCAGGTTGTGCCGGATGGCGTAGGACTGGTTGACGTACCCCAGGCCGCCCTCGGTGTTGATCACCCGGGCGGTGACGCCCTCGTTCCCGTCGCCGCCGACCGTGCCCTCGGCCCACTCGATGTCGCTGCCCTCGCTGTACTTCTGCGCCCACATGGGCACCTCGTGGTCGAGGTAGTGGGTGAAGACGTAGGTGGTGCCGGAGCCGTCGGAGCGGTGCACGGGGACGATCTCGCGGTCGGGCAGTTCCCGGTCCGGGTTGAGCGCGGCGATGGCCGGGTCGTCGTACCGGGTGATGTCGCGGTCGTAGATCCGGGCGATGGTCTCGGCGTCCAGGACCAGGCCGTCCATCGCCGGGTCGTGGAAGGCGATGACGACGGACCCGAAGACCACCGGGAACTGGATGGCCTCGCAGTCCCGGTTCAGGGAGGCGGTGGCCAGGTCCTCGTCGGTGAGGTACTTCTCGGAGGAGCCGAAGTCCAGGGTGTCCTCGATGAACCCCTGGATGCCGCCGCCCGATCCGATGCTCTGGTAGTTGATGGTGGCGAAGGGCTGGTCGAACCCGTAGGACTCGATCCACTCCTGGAACAGGGGGTTGGGGAAGGACGCGCCGGCGCCGTTCAGCACGCCGGTCATCAACGTCTGGCGTTCCCCGGTCCCCGAATCCCCCGCCTGCGCGGCCTGTGGGCCGCATCCCGCGACGGTGGTGACGGCGGCCGCCAGGATCGCGGCGAGCGCCGGCACTCTCCTGCGCTTCTCGCGCATCAGCAATGCTCCTTGTGAAATCCCGCCCCGCCGAAGCCCCTGTCGACGCTAGGGGCGCCGGCGTACGGCCCGGCTTCCTCCGGGTGAACGGTCGGCAGGGGTCCGGTGAAGCGGAGCGGCGCCGGCGGGTGACCCGCCGTGACATCCCGGACATGCGTGACCGTTCGGCGCGCACGGGCTCCCACCGGCTTCCCGGTCGCCCCCGGGAGCCCGGGAGCGACCGCGGAACGCCCCGGAAACGCCCCCGGGCCGCACGGCGGGTGCCGTGCGGCCCGGGGGAACGCGGGAGGTGTGTGCCGGTGGGACGGATCAGCCGAAGCGACCGCTGATGTAGTCCTCGGTGCGTCGGTCGGCCGGAGTGCTGAAGATCTTCTCGGTGTCGTCGTACTCGACCAGTTCCCCCGTGCGCTTCCCCTCGGAGGTGCGCACGCTGAAGAAGGCGGTCATGTCGGAGACCCGGGCCGCCTGCTGCATGTTGTGGGTGACGATGACGATCGTGTACTCGTCCTTCAGCTGCCGGATGAGGTCCTCGATCTTCAGCGTCGCGATCGGGTCCAGGGCCGAGCACGGCTCGTCCATCAGAACGACCTCCGGCTTGACCGCGATGGCCCTGGCGATGCACAGGCGCTGCTGCTGACCACCGGAGAGGGACAGGCCGTTGCTCGTGAGCTTGTCCTTCACCTCGTCCCACAGGGCGGCGCCGCGCAGCGCCTCCTCCACGATGTCGTCCATGTTCTGCTTGATCCCCATGGTGCGGGGGCCGAAGGCGACGTTGTCGTAGATGGACTTGGGGAACGGGTTGGGCTTCTGGAAGACCATCCCGATCACCTTGCGCACCTGGACGGGGTCCACCCGGGGGCCGTACAGGTTCTCGCCGTGGTAGATCACCTCGCCGTCCACGCGGGCGCTCGGCACCAGGTCGTTCATGCGGTTCAGGCAGCGCAGCAGGGTGGACTTGCCGCAGCCGGAGGGGCCGATCAGCGCGGTGATGTTGCGCTGGAAGACGTCCATGGACACATCGCCCACGGCCCGGTGGGAACCGTACGAGACGGACACCTTGCGCAGCTCGAACACCTTGTCGCGGTGTTCCACCTCGCCGCCGCCGCGCAGTTCGGCGGGGCGCAGGTGCAGGGGGGAGTCGAGGTTCTCGGTGCCGGCGGCCCCGCCGGTGCCGGGCCCGCCGTCGGCGTCCGGGCCCGGGTCGGCGGGCGCGGTCGCGTCGGTGCCCTCGTTCCGGGGCATCTCCCCGGAGATGGGGGCGTCCTTGTCGGTGGTCATCGTGGGTTCACCACTTCTTCTCGTACCGGTTGCGGAGCCAGATCGCGAAGGAGTTGATGAGCATCAGGACCACCAGCATCACCAGGACACCGGCGATGGCCATGACGTGGAACTCCTCCTGGGGCCGCTTGGCGTAGTTGTAGATCTGCACCGGCAGCACCGAGTAGCCGCCCTCGAAGAAGCTCGGGTCGTAGACCACGAAGGTCACCGCACCGACCAGCAGCAGCGGGGCCGCCTCGCCGATGGCGCGGGCCACTCCGAGGATCACGCCGGTCAGGATGCCCGGCGCGGCGGCCGGCAGGACGTTCCGCCAGACCGTTTGCCACAGGGTGGCGCCCAGGGCCAGGGAGCCGTTGCGCACCGAGGAGGGCACCGCGCGGATCGCCTCGCGGGAGGCGAGGATGACGGTGGGCAGCACCAGCAGCGCCAGGGTCATCGAACCGGCGGCGGCGACGAACCCGAAGTTGCCGAGCCCGCGCACGATGAACGCCAGGCCCAGGATGCCGAAGACGATCGAGGGCACACCGGCCAGGTTCTGGATGTTCAGCTCGATGAACCGGTTGTACCAGCGCTCCCGGTCGGCGAACTCCTCCAGGTAGATGGCGGCACCCACGCCCAGCGGCACGATGAGGGCGATCACCCCGCCGATCACGTAGACGGTGCCGATGATGGCGGTGCGGAAGCCCGCCTCCTCCGGGTTGATCGTGGAGGGGCCGGCGAGGAAGAGGTTGGCGTCCAACCGGGGCCAACCCTCGACGAGCGCCCACCCGATGATCGCGGTCAGCGCGACCAGGGCGGTGCCCAGCCCCAGGAACAGGACGGCGGAGAAGAGGGTGTTGGTGACCCGGTGCTTCGCGGAGCGGGGGGTGTACAGCCCCTGGCCGGCGGCCCGGGCCCCGGCCACGGCGAGCCGGGTGCGCTCGGTGGTCCGACGCTCCCGGGGGCGGTCCTCCCGGATCTTCTGTGTTTCCCCGGTGGTCATCACTCGTACACCTCGCGGAAGCGGCGGACCAGGCGGATCGCGAACAGGTTGACCACCAGCGTCATCAGGAACAGGAGGGAGCCCACGGCGAAGATCGTGTTGTACACGGTGGTGCCGGTGGCGATGTCACCGGTGGCGGTGCCACCGATGTAGGCGGTCATGGTCTGCGCGCCGCGGGCCAGGTCGAAGGAGAGGTTGGGATTGCCCGCCCCGGCGACCAACAGCACGATCATGGTCTCGCCGATGGCCCGGGACATGGCCAGCACGACGGCGGCCACGATGCCGGAGATGGCCGCCGGGAAGACGACCCTCAGGGAGACCCGCATCTTGTTGGCGCCCAGCGCGTAGGCGCCCTCGCGCAGGCCGCCGGGGACCGAGCGCATGGCGTCCTCGGAGACCGAGGCGATCAGCGGCACGATCAGCAGACCCACCGCGACGCCGGCGACGCCGATGGAGAAGTCGCCGCGCCAGTTCATGAAGGGGAAGATCTGCTCGGCCAGCGGGCGCAGGAGGAAGAGACCGAAGAGGCCGATCGCCACGGTGGGGATGCCCTCCAGCACCTCCAGGGCCGGCTTGATCACGGCTCGCACCCGGCGCGGTGCGTATTCGGCGAGGTAGATCGCCGAGAGCAGGCCGATCGGGATCGCCACCAGCAGGGCGATGACGACCACGGTCAGGGTGCCGACCACGATCGGCAGCACCCCGAACTCACCCCGCGCGAAACCGGGTGACCACTGGGTGCCGGTGAGGAACTCCACGACGGAGACCTCACGGAAGAAACCGATGGTCGGGGTCAGCAGGGAAACAACGATGGCGATGGTGACGCCGACCGAGAGAGCCGCGCACAGGGCGAGGAATCCTTTGACGACTTTCTCGCCGTGACGCGGGCGCGCGGCCCCCAGCGGCCGGCGCGGAGTCTCCTCCGCGCCGGCCTCGGGGGACACGCTGCCACGCTGGGAAGCGGTCATGGCTGCGTGTCCTAATCGTCGAGTGGTACCGGACGGGTCCGGGGATCGTCAGGAGGTGAGGGACTCGACCTTGGCGTTGCCCTCGTCGATCTGCTCCTGGGTCATCGGCACGAAGCCGGCGGTCTCGGCGATCTCGGCGGAGTTCTCCAGCCAGAACTCCATGAAGGCCACGGTGGCCTCGCTCTCCAGGGCCTTGTCGCTGGCGTAGGTGAACAGCGGGCGGCCCAGCGGGGCGTAGGAACCGTCCTGGACGTTCTCCAGGGTGGCGTCCACGCACCCCTCGCCGCCGTCGATCTGCAGGGGCTTGACGGCGTCCCCGGCCTCCTGGACGTAGGAGTAGGGGATGTACGCCATGGCGGCGAAGTCGCCCTCGACACCGCGGATGGCGGCGTTGTCGTCCTCGCCGATGTCGGTGTAGTCGGTGCGGACGCGACCCTCCTCACCGTTGATGGCCTCGGTGAAGAAGTCGAAGGTGCCGGAGTCGCTGCCCGGACCGTAGAGGACGATCTCCTCCGAGGCCAGGTCGTCGGGCAGGTCCAGGCCGTCCACGTCGCCCCAGGTGGAGACGGAGGAGCCCTCGTCCCAGATCTGGTTGGCCTGGTCGACGGTCAGGCACTCCACGGGGGACTCCGGGTTCACGACGATGGAGAGGGCGTCGTTGGAGACCTGGATGTTGTCGTAGGCGATGCCGTTGCCCTCGCACAGCTCGATCTCGGAGTCCTTGATCGCGCGGGAGGCGTTGTTCATGTCGTTCTCGCCCTGGCAGAACTTCTCGAAGCCACCGCTGGTGCCGGAGATGGCGACGTCCACCATGACACCGGGGTTCTCGGTCATGAACATCTCGGCGGCGACCTCGGCCAGCGGGCCGACCGTGCTGGAACCGTCGATGCGGATGGAGCCGCTCAGGTCCCCGCCGCCCTCGGTCTCGTTGCCGGCCTCGGTCTCGTTGCCGGTGTCGGCGGCGTTGTCGGAACCGTTGTCGTCGCTGCCGCAGGCGGTGACGAGGGCCAGGGCGGAAACCGCGGCGATCGCGGCGGTCTTGGCGCGCCAGTTGCGCATGGCGTGTGCTCCTTCAGAACGCCGGCCGCCGGCCGGCAGATAGGTGACTTGACTGCGTCGGGACAGAACGTAGGAGCGCGTGGCGACGACCCGAGGGCCGGAAGGTGAACAGAAAGATAGGTTCGGCCGAACCGGGAGTTTCACAAAAAGTGTTGGAATCGTTAAGCTTCGATCGCGCTCGAAACAGGGGGAAAACCCGTGGGCCCGACGGCATCGGCCGCCGGGCCACAACCCCCCGCGACCGGCCCGGGGGCGGGGCGGAACAGGGGACGAAAGGCGTCGGGATCAGCGGGATCAGCGACCGGGCGGTACCAGGCGGTACCCCACGCCGCGCACCGTCTGGATGATCTCGGGGTGGTGCGGGTCGTCCCCCAGTCGCTCCCGGAGGCGACGAATGTGAACGGTGATGGTGTTGGAGCGCCGCGCGCCGTCACCCCACAACTCGGTCCGGATGCGGTCGCGGGTGATGACCTTCTCCGCGTGCTGCATCAGCAGGTGCAGCAGTTGGAACTCGCGCAACGGCAGCCGGGCGGTCGGCTGCCCGTGCATCCGCACCTCGTAGCTGCCCGGATCCAGCGTCAACGGCCCGCACACCAGGGGCTGGTCCCAACCGCCGCGCCCGCCCCGATCGGCCAGGCTCAGCAACTGCGCCACCTCGCGGGGCCGGTACGGCCGCGCCACGCAGGCGCTCGCGCCGGCCGCCAGCGCCGGGGCCACGGCGGCGGAGTCCTCCGGACCCACCCCCAGTACCACCGGCACCGACATCCGCCGCCGCACCAGGCGCAGCACCGTCGCGCCGTCGAGCACCGGCAGATCGGCCGACAGCAGCAGCACGTCGGGCTTGCGCAGCCCGGCCTCCAACAGGGCCACCGCCCCGTCCGCGCAGTGCACCACCGTCACCCGGTACTTGGCCAGCTGGGCGGTCAGCCCCTGGCGGATCCGCTCGTCCGAGTCGGCCAGCAGGACCACCGGGTTGGTGCCCAGCGGTATCCGCGCCCGGGAGGGGACGAACGTCTCGGCGTCGTCCCGTGCCTCCCGGTCGAACGGGTCGATGTCCCCGTCGTTCACCGTCTTCGCGTCGAATCCGTCCCGGCCGTCAGCCGAAGCGTCCGGAAATGTAGTCCTCGGTGCGCCGATCGGCGGGGTTGCTGAAGATCTTGTCGGTGACGTCGTACTCGACCAGGCGCCCATGGCGCACTCCCTCGCTGTCGTTCTCGGCAGTGAAGAACGCCGTCCGGTCCGAAACCCGGGCCGCCTGCTGCATGTTGTGCGTGACGATGACGATGGTGAACTCGTCCGCCAACTTCAGCATCAGGTCCTCGACCTTGGCGGTGGCGATCGGGTCGAGGGCCGAGCAGGGCTCGTCCATCAACAGAACCTCGGGCCTGACAGCGATGGCCCGGGCGATGCACAGCCGTTGCTGCTGCCCGCCGGAGAGGGCGAACCCGCTCTCCTTCAGCTTGTCCTTGACCTCGTCCCACAGCGCGGCACCGGTCAGCGCCTCCTCCACCCGGTCGTCCAACTCGGACTTGGGGCGACGGCCCTCCACGCGCAACCCGTAGGCGACGTTCTCGTAGATGGACTTGGGGAAGGGGTTCGGCTTCTGGAAGACCATGCCGATCCGGCGCCGCACCTCGATCGGGTCCACCTGCGGGGCGTACAGATCCTCGCCGTAGTAGGCGACCTTCCCGGTCACCCGGGCGCCGGGCACCTGGTCGTTCATCCTGTTCAGGCAGCGCAGGACGGTGGACTTCCCGCAGCCCGAGGGGCCGATCAGGGCGGTGATCTCGCGCTCGTGGACCGTGAGGGAGACCTCGCGCACCGCACGGTGGGAGCCGTAGGTGACGAAGAGGTCGCTCACGTCGAAGACCGTGGGCGGAAGCGGGCGCGGCTCACCGAGCGCGTCCGAGCCGTCGGCCGTCACGGACGCGGGCTTCGTTCTCCCGCGAGCCGTCGTGACGGTGAGGTCTACTGCCATGAAGGCTCCCGGGGCGTGAATGGGGGCGGCCGAATGAGACGTTCACCATGTAAAGAGATCCGGGTAGCGGGTTGTGCGGCGTTCGGTGAACCCGAAATGAACAACGCGGTGCCCCGGGGTGCACGGGGAGGCCCGGGTGTGCCCCGGTCGGATCGGGGAGGGACCGCGGGGAAACACCCCGGAGGAGGGGGGAACGTCCCCCGTGAACCCCAACACCCCGAAGTTGGCGCCGGATCACCCCGGAACGGGCCCGCGATCAGTAGCATCGACAGGCGTGGGGATCGAGGGCGAGCAACTGGTACTGGACTACCTGAGTCGGGTCGGCGACCTGGCGCACACCACCGGCATGTCGCCGACCGAGCGACGGGACCTGGTGACCCGCCTGCGGGCGGACATCACCCGGCGCCGCGCCGAGGTGCAGGGCGACGAGTCCCGGGCGGACGTCAAGCGCATCCTCAAGAGCGTCGGTCGCCCGGAGGACGTGGTGGCCGCCGCCGGTGAACGGGGGGCGGCAGTGCCCGCCCCGCGCCCCGC
>NZ_VKHS01000176.1 GCF_014141525.1 Streptomyces calidiresistens | reverse complement strand
GGCGGGGAGTCGGACGCTCGGTCATGATCCCCAGTGTGCGTCAGCCATCGGATGAGCACGCAGTCGCCGACCAGGCGGGTCTCCACCGGGGTCATCCGATGGTCGGGGCCGTGCGGGAAGGCACCGGGGCCGACGAACCGGGGGGCGGCGGGATCCCCGACGAAGAAGGGCGCGACGACGAGCTGGATCTCGTCCACCAACCCGGCCGTCAGGAAGAGGGTGTGCATCGCGCCCCCGCCCTCGACCATCAGCCGCCGCACGCCGCGCGCGGCGAGGTCGGCGAGCACCCGGGCCGGATCGGGCGGGTCACCGGCGTCCACGACGGTCGCGGCGTCACCCAGCCGGACGGCGACTCCGGGGACGGCCCGGCCGGGGCAGTACACCAGCCGCTCGGCCGGGCCGGTGGTGAAGAACCGGGCGGTGGGGTCGAGGTCGCCGGTGGTGGTGAGCACCACCTTGGCCGGGTGTTCCGGACGGCCGGCGGCCAGCCGGGCGGCGCGGCGTTCGGCGGAGCGGACCAGCAGGCGCGGGTCGTCGCGGCGGAGCGTGCCGGCGCCGACGAGGATCGCGTCGCACCCGGCCCGCTCGGCATCGACCCGGTCGAAGTCCTCCTCCCCGGAGAGGAGGAGGCGTTCGGGGCCGGCGGTGTCGATGTACCCGTCGACCGAGGTCGCCACGGACAGCAGCACCCTGGGTCGGCGGGGCGGCGCGGTCATCTCTTCCCTCCGGGAACGCGGGGACGGGCTCGGACGCCCGGTGCCCCGGGCATCCGAACGCTACCGGTCCGCCGGATCCGGCGGACCCGAAGGCGCGCTCAGCGGGGGCCCAGGTGCCCCTCCTTGATCGCGGCGAGCAGCGCCGCCAGGCGGGCGGGCGGGGCCCCGAGCACGGTGGCCGGGGCGTCGCTCTCCCGCAGCAGGACACTGCGGCCGGGTCGTGCCATTTCAACGCAGTTGGCTCCGTTGCCCTCCGAGTAGGAGGACTTTTGCCACTTCGCTTCCACGAACCTACCCGCGCTTATCGTCACTTCATCTCCTTCAGGATCTCTCGCATGAAGTCCACCGAGTCATCGGGCGGCAGCGAAATCCGCTGCACCGCGTCGAAAATACTCCTGTACCTCTTGAGGTCTTCCGGATCGCTCAGATAGTAGTTGTCGTGGGCGCTGTCCAACTGAACCGCGTCCAACCGTTCGACCGGACCGCGGACATAGAGCATGGGTTGAGCCGATCCGATCATGACGTCCGCGGTGAAGGGCACGACCCGGATGGTGACGTTGCCCCACCCCGTGGCGGAGATCAGGTAGTCGATCTGCTCCCGCACGACATCGACCCCGCCGTACCTCACCCGAAGAGCAGCCTCGTGGATCACCGCACGGAACGGCAACTCCCGCTCGCCCAGCAATACCGCTTTACGGGCGATGCGATGCTCCAGTCGCGCTTCGATC
Organism: Streptomyces calidiresistens; assembly: GCF_014141525.1. Lineage (GTDB taxonomy): Bacteria > Actinomycetota > Actinomycetes > Streptomycetales > Streptomycetaceae > Streptomyces > Streptomyces calidiresistens. The sequence goes on along the minus strand of NZ_VKHS01000176.1, from coordinate 6,653 downwards.
ACCTCATCGGGAAGGAGCGGAATCGCGTGCGCGAAAAGGACGCGCGCATACGCCGGGGTTTGCAGAATTCCGGGCACGGTGAACGACTGGAACGACAGAATCTCACGGGCGTGGAATTCCAACTCGGAAAGATCGAGGAAGGCATCGGGGAGCTCCCCTCGATACCTCTCCCACCACCCCTTCTCCTGGCGGGCCGTCATCTCGCACAGCGCGGCGATCAAGCCCTGGTCGCTCTCCCCGTAGAGGTCCGCCAGGTGACGCACCCGATCGGCGCTGACGCCCCATCGGCCGGACTCGATGTGGCTGATCTGGGCCTGACTTCCCCCGAGGAGTTCACCGGCCTGCCGGGCCGACAGGCCGGCGGCCTCACGCATACGACGCAACTCCAGACCCAGGCGCACCTGGCGGAGAGTGGGGTTCCTCCTCGGCGGCATTCCAACTCCCGGCGATCGTCCCGTTTCGCGGCGTCACTCTCTCATGCCTCGGTTCACCCTCACGCACACGTCTCACCCTTGCGCCGTCACATGGATGCGCCCTATCGTTCACTCACTCTGAGTGAGTCAATGAATCCGCAGTGCAGTCATTCCGTATGACCGAGCCACGGTGACCCACTCTCCGCACCAGCAGGAAGGCGCCCCACAGATGGCCACAGCCACCCCCTCCCGATCCATCCCCACCCGGACCTATCTGTTGATCGCACCCAACGCCGTGGAAACGGCGAGGATCGCCCGCGATCACGTGGCCTCGGTGTTGGCGCCTCTGACGGGTGACGACCCGGTGGATACCGCTCGCCTCCTGGTCTCCGAACTGGTGACGAACGTCTTCCGGCACACGTCGGACCCGCTGGTGACCATCAGGACCACTCTGGACCGGGAGCGGGTGCGGATCGCGGTCTCCGACCACTCGCCGAGCCAACCCACCCTCCCGCCGTCACCCGACCCGCTGCACGGGGGAAAGGACACCGAGGACGGCAGGGGCTTGCTCCTGGTCGCGGCCCTGGCCTCCGACTGGGGCCTGGTACCTCGCCCCCGGACGGAGGGAATCGGCAAGACGGTGTGGTGCGAACTCCCTTTGGGAGTTCGGTGTTGAGGCCGAGAGGACCCCGTGCGGGCGTCCGATCCCGGGGCATTCGTCCGGGAATTGTCAGTGGTGGGTGCCAGCATGACGACATGACAGCCCTGCGGACGCACGCATCCGTCGTGGCCTCCTACTGGGACGCCGCGGCGCCGACCTTCGACCGGGAGCCCGATCACGGCCTGTGGGAGGAGAGCACCCGCGCGGCCTGGGCGCGCCTGCTCGCGCGGTGGGTTCCGGAGCCGCCCGCCCGGGTGCTCGACCTCGGGTGCGGCACCGGTTCGCTGACCGTGCTCCTGGCCGCCGCCGGTCACCGGGTGACGGGGGTGGACCTGTCGCCGGCGATGGTGGGGGCGGCCCGGGCCAAGCTGGCGGACGCCGGGCTGTCCGGCGAGGTGCTGGTGGGGGACGCCGCCGACCCGCCCGTCCCGGGGCCCACCGCACCGGCCGGCGAGCCGGCCCGGGCGGACGCGATACCCACCGCCCCGTCCGCCGGGCCCGGCGACGGCTGGGACGCGGTGGTGGTGCGGCACCTGCTGTGGACGCTGCCGGACCCGTTGACCGCGCTGCGCCGCTGGGTGTCCCTGCTGCGGCCGGGCGGCCGGCTGGTGCTGATCGAGGGGCGGTGGGCCGAGTCGGCCGCCCTCCCCTCCCCATACGGCGAGGGCGCGGAGCCCCTGCCGTGGGCGGGCGGGGTGCCGGCGGAGGCGTTGGAGGAGGCGATACGTCCGTTGGTCGCGGCGTGGATGACCGTCCCGTTGTCCGGGGACCCGGTGCTGTGGGGCGGCCCGGTGGACGACGAGCGGTACGCGGTGGTCGCCCGGGCGCGGTGGGCTCGGCGGCCGGAGCAGGGCCCGCCGCGCCTGACCGAGATACTGCGCGCCGCCCGACGCTGAGGCCGACCGGGCGGGGCGAGGGACGGCCCGATGTGGCCGGGCGGGGCGGCGGGTCCGGTCAGGAGGACGGGAGTTCGGGGAGAAGGTCGCGGGTGAGGGAGTCCATCCGATCCAGCCCCTCGCGCACCGCCTCCAGTTCGGTGGTGAGCGGGGTGAGGTCGAGCGTGGAGGCGGCCAGGTCCCCGGCGGTGCGCAGGGAGAGCAGCGCGCCGCCGTGCTCGGCGGCGGTCTCCAGGTGCAGGGCGAGGGATTCCAGTTCGGCCATCAGCACCCCACGCAGTTCCTCCAGCCGCTCGCGGGAGGCGGCGCGGTCGGCCACCGCGCGGGCCGAGGTCTCCTTGGCGCGGCGGACCGGGCCCCCCGGCAGGGACTCGATCTCCCGGGTCAGGCGCAGGTGCTCGCCGCGCAGTTCGCGGGCGTCGGGGCCGTCGGCGACGGTGGTGTCGATGGCGGTGACGGCCTCGGCCCGGTGGACGAGCTGGTCGGCGGCGACCCGGGCGTGCGCGGCGCTGTCGGAGAGGAGGTTGGCCAGGGCGTCCGAGCCGTCCCGGCGGGCGGCCAGCTCGCGGTGGGCGTCGAGGCGGTCGGCGGCGCGGCGGGCCCGGCGCAACCACTGCTCGGTCTCCGGCGGGGCGATGACCTCCGCCCGGCGCTGCCGAGCGGTCTCGGTGATCCGCCCGCCGGTGGCGGGGTCCGGCCCGGCACCACGCGCGCCGATGGTGTGGGCGACCAGGAAGAGGAGGAGGGTGATGCCGCCGAGGACGCCGGAGGTCTCGACGGGCTGATCGAGCAGTCGGTGGGCTCCCACGGCCGCGCCGGCGCCGGCGAGAACCGCCAGGACGAAGCCGAGCGTCGTGCCCCCGGCGTCGCGGGGGCGGGCGGGCGCCGGGCTTTCCCGCCTCGTGCCCGGAAGTGACAGGCGCGGGGTGGTCCGGACGTGCTCCGAAGAGCCGTCCCACGCCGCCGAGCGGAACCCCCCGGGCCGTGCGTCGCCGGTGTCCATGGCGTCCCCCCGTCGGCCGTTCTCCCCTGGTGTTGCGGACAGCGTACGCCGCGTCGGTCGGCCCGTGAACGGCCGCGCCCCCGACTGGTGGGGCGCGGCCGATCCGGCCGGTTCAGCCGGTCAGGGGGGCGCAGACCGGGGGCCGCGCGTCGGTCGGTCCGGAACCCGAGCCGATCAGGCCGAAGGACATCGAGGTGCCGGGGGCGACGGCGCCGGTCCAGGGGGTGTTGGTGACGAGGGTGCCGCCGTCGGGGTGGGGTGCGGCGGTGCCGCCCCACACCTGCTCGGCGTTGACGGCCGGGAGGTGGACGGTCCATCCGGTGAGCGGGACGGTGCCGGTGTTGGTGACGGTCACCTCCATCCGGAAGCCGCCCGGCCAGGAGGAGCCGAAGACCGGCAGTGCCGTGCAGGTCGCGTCGGCGGGCGGGTCGCCGGGGCCGGCGTCCGCGCCTCCGGTGGTGACGCCGCCGTCGTCACCGGGGCCTGCGTCCCCACCGCCGTCGTCACCGGGGCCTGCGTCCCCACCGCCGTCGGTCCCGGTGCCCGCCGGGACGCCGGTGTTGCCGGCGGCGGGTGCCGCCAGGGGGCCGGCGAGCAGCAGGGCCGTGGCGGCGACGAAGGCGGTGAGCGCCGCCCGGATCGCGACCCGACCCGGGGTGGTCCGGTCCCCCGGTGGTGTGTCCGGGGGCGGCGAGGGCCGCGATGCCCGATGGTCCGCCGGTGTCCGATCTCCTCGCAAGGTTTCGTCCTTCCCACTCACACCCGATGAATGGGAGCGCTCCCAACGCCGCGCGACCATCCAGCCGGCGATCAGCTCCTCCGTCAAGACCCCCGACCGTCAATGGAGTTCGACCGGAAACGGGAAAGGGGGCCGGGCCGCCCCCCACGGCGACCCGGACCCCTCACCTCTTCGGACGAACGAACCGCCCCGGTGGTTCGCCTTTCGGGCCACTGTTTTCCTCCGAATTGCGTGCAGCCCACAACGGAATCCGCGCGAAACCCCCCTCCCGGACGGATCGAAGGGTCGTCGAAACGCCCCGGGGGCCGGCGCGACCGACGAGCGGTCGGGCCGACCCCCGGGCAAACCATGGGAGCGGTACCACTCCCTGCGGCGGGAGATTCGGCGGGAGATCAGTGGAAGAAGTGGCGGGTCCCGGTCAGGTACATCGTCGCCCCGGCCTCGCGGGCGGCGGCGATGACCTCCTCGTCCCGCACCGACCCACCCGGCTGCACCACGGCCCGCACGCCCGCGTCGAGCAGCACCCGCAGCCCGTCGGGGAAGGGGAAGAAGGCGTCGGAGGCGGCGTACGCGCCGGCCGCCCGCTCCTCCCCGGCCCGCTGCACCGCGAGCCGGGCCGAGTCCACCCGGTTGACCTGGCCCATGCCGACGCCGACCGAGGCGCCGTCGCGGGCCAGCAGGATGGCGTTGGACTTCACCGCGCGGCAGGCCCGCCAGGCGAAGGCCAGCTCCGCCAGGGCGTCGGCGTCCAGGGCCTCGCCGGCGGCCAGGGTCCAGTTCGCCGGGTCGTCGCCGTCGGCCTGGAACAGGTCGCGCTCCTGCACCAGCAGGCCGCCCTCGATGGGCCGCACCTCGTGCCGCTGCGCGGGGGCGTCCGGGCAGCGCAGCACCCGGATGTTCTTCTTCCGGGTGAGGATCTCCAGCGCGCCGTCCTCGTAGTCGGGGGCGACGATCACCTCGGTGAAGATCTCCGCGACCTGCTCCGCCATGGCCGCCGACACCGGCCGGTTGACGGCGATGACGCCGCCGAAGGCGGAGACCGGGTCGCAGGCGTGCGCCTTGCGGTGGGCCTCGGCGACGTCCGAGCCGACCGCGATGCCGCACGGGTTGGCGTGCTTGATGATCGCCACGCACGGCCGGTCGTGGTCGTGGGCGGCGCGGCGGGCCGCGTCGGTGTCCACGTAGTTGTTGTAGGACATCTCCTTGCCGTGCAGCTGCTCGGCGGAGGCCAGGCCGGTGCCGGCCGGGTCCGCGTACAGGGCGGCCGGCTGGTGCGGGTTCTCGCCGTAGCGCAGGGAGCGGGTGCGCTCCAGGGCGGTGGCGGTGAAGGAGGGCAGCGCCTCGGCGTCGGGGGCGTACTCGGCGGCGAACCAGGAGGCGACGGCCGCGTCGTAGGCGGCGGTGTGGGCGAACGCCTCGGCGGCGAGCCGCTTGCGCACCGGCAGGTCGAAGCCGCCGCCCTCGGCCGCCGCGACGACCTCGGGGTAGCGGTCGGGGTTGACGACCACCGACACCGAGGGGTGGTTCTTGGCGGCGGCGCGCACCATCGAGGGGCCGCCGATGTCGATCTGCTCCACGCACTCGTCGGGGCTCGCGCCGGAGGCGACGGTCTCGCGGAACGGGTAGAGGTTGACCACGACCAGGTCGAACGGCTCGACGCCGAGCTCGTCGAGCTGGGCGCGGTGGTCGTCCAGGCGCAGGTCGGCGAGGATGCCGGCGTGCACCTTGGGGTGCAGGGTCTTCACCCGGCCGTCCAGGCACTCGGGGAAGCCGGTCAGCTCCTCGACGGGGGTGACGGGCACGCCGGCGGCGGCGATGACCTTCGCGGTGGAGCCGGTGGAGACGAGCCGGACGCCCGCCGCGTCGAGCCCACGGGCCAGCTCCTCCAGCCCGGTCTTGTCGTAGACGCTGACCAGGGCGCGCCGGATGGGGCGCCGGGTGGATTCGGTGGTCACGGGATGTACACCTTTCGTCCCTCGATGCGGTGGCCGTCGCGGGCCAGCCGGCCCACGGCCTCGACGAGCAACCGGCGCTCGACGTCCTTGATGCGCTCGTGCAGCGCGGATTCGTCGTCCTCCTCCCGGACCTCGACCACGCCCTGGGCGATGATCGGGCCGGTGTCGACGCCCTCGTCGACGAAGTGGACGGTGCACCCGGTGACCTTCACGCCGTGCGCGAGCGCGTCGCGCACGGCGTGCGCGCCGGGGAAGCTCGGCAGCAGGGCCGGGTGGGTGTTGACGGTGCGTCCGCCGAACCGGGCCAGGAAGCGCGGGCCGAGGATCTTCATGAAGCCGGCCGAGACGACCAGGTCGGGTTCGTGCGCGGCCACGGCCTCGGTGAGGGCGGCGTCCCAGGCGTCCCGGTCGGGGTGGTCGGCGAGCCGGCACACGAAGGTGGGCAGGCCGGCGGCGTCCGCGCGGTCCAGGCCCGCGATGTCCGGCCGGTCGGCGCCGACCGCCACCACGCGCGCGCCGTAGTCGTCGGCGCCGAGCCGGGCGACGGTGTCGAGGAGGGCCTGGAGGTTGGTCCCGGATCCGGAGACCAGGACGACCAGGCGCTTCGGAGACGTTTCCCGGGCAGGGGCCACGGCTGTTGTTCCTTCGGGGCGGGGGCTCGTGCCCCGGCCGGCGGACCGGTCGGGACGGGGCTCGGGCTGCGCCCGGGCGGGGTCGGCGCGGGCGGGCCCCGGGTCACGATACCGGCCCGCCGCGCCGACCCCGTGCGACGGTCCCGGCCCCGTCCCGGTACGGTCGGGGACATCGCCACCCGCCGTACCACCCGGGACGATCGGCGCCACGAAGGGGACACGAGGAGCAGATGACCGACCGACGCCCTGCCTCCGACCGCAGGAATTCCGGCGACGAGCAGCGGGAGAACCCGTTCGCGCCGCCCCCGGCGGACGCCCCGGACCGCTCCCGCGCGCCGCGGGGGGAGGACGGCG
>NZ_VKHS01000175.1 GCF_014141525.1 Streptomyces calidiresistens | reverse complement strand
CTCCCGACCCGGTCCCCGCCCCGGCGGCCGACTCGCGACGGCCCGCCGCGCCGCGGGCCCGCCCGCGCCGAACCGCCCGTGCCCGTCGACCCCCGTCGGCGCCACGACGAAAGGAACCACATGACCATCGGCCACACGGCCACCCCCCGGGAGTCCGCCGGCGGACTCACCGCGACCGAGCACCGGCTGTCCAACGGCCTGCGCGTGGTGCTCTCCGAGGACCACCTCACCCCCGTCGCGGCGGTCTGCCTCTGGTACGACGTGGGCTCCCGCCACGAGCGGCCGGACCGCACCGGCCTGGCCCACCTCTTCGAGCACCTGATGTTCGAGGGGTCGGCCCAGGTCCCCGGCAACGGGCACTTCGAGCTGGTGCAGGGGGCCGGCGGCTCGCTCAACGGCACCACCAGCTTCGAGCGCACCAACTACTTCGAGACCATGCCGGCCCACGAGGTGGAGCTCGCGCTCTGGCTGGAGGCCGACCGGATGGGCACCCTGCTGACGGTGCTCGGCCAGGAGTCCCTGGACAACCAGCGCGACGTGGTGAAGAACGAGCGTCGCCAGCGGTACGACAACGTCCCCTACGGCACCGCGTTCGAAAAACTGGTGGCGATGGCGTACCCCGAGGGGCACCCGTACCACCACACCCCCATCGGCTCGATGGCCCACCTGGACGCGGCCTCCCTGGAGGACGCCCGGGAGTTCTTCCGCACCTACTACGCCCCGAACAACGCGGTCCTGGCGGTCGTCGGCGACATCGACCCGGAGCGGACCCTGGAGTGGGTCGAGAAGTACTTCGGCACCATCCCCGCCCACGACGGCAAACGCCCCCCGCGCGACGGCACCCTCCCGGAGATCATGGGCGAGGAGCTGCGCCGCGAGGTGGTCGCGGACGTTCCGGCACGCGCCCTGATGGCCGCCTACCGCCTCCCGCACGACGGCACCCGCGAGGCCGACGCCGCCGACCTGGCGTTGACCGTGCTGGGCGGCGGCGAGTCCTCCCGTCTGCACAACCGCCTCGTGCGGCGCGACGGCACGGCGGTGACGGCCGGATTCGGGATGCTGCGGCTGGCCGGCGCGCCCTCCCTGGGCTGGCTGGACGTGAAGACCTCCGGTGACGCGGAGATCCCCGTCATCGAGGCGGCCGTGGACGAGGAGCTGGCGCGGTTCGCCGCCGAGGGGCCCACCGACGAGGAGATGGAGCGGGCCCGCGCCCAGTTGGAGCGGGAGTGGCTGGACCGACTGGCCACCGTCGGTGGCCGCGCCGACGAGCTGTGCCGCTACGCCGTCCTGTTCGGCGACCCGCAGCTGGCGCTGACCGCCGTCGAGCGGGTGCTCGCGGTCACCCCGCAGGAGGTCCGCGAGGTCGCCGCCGCCCGACTGCACCCCCGCAACCGGGCGGTGCTGGTCTACGAACCGGGGGAGGACCCCGGGGACGCCGATGGCGACACCACGGGCACGGAGAGCGAGGAGCAGCGGTGACGGAGACCGAGACCACCGGCGCGGGGGGAACCGGGATGCGGCTGCACCCCCGGCCCGGCAGCGGAACCCCGAAGCCCTGGGCCTTCCCGGCCCCCGACCGCTCCGGACTGCCCAACGGCCTGACCGTGCTGCGCAGCCACCGTCCCGGCCAGCGCGTGGTGGCGGTGGAGCTCCACCTGCCCGCCCCCCTGGCGGCCGAGCCCCGGGACCGGGAGGGCGTGGCCACCATCACCGCCCGTGCCCTGTCCGAGGGCACCGACCGGCACACCGGGGAGGAGTTCGCCGCCGAGCTGGAGCGCTGCGGGGCGACCCTGGACGCCTGGGCCGACCACGCCGGGATCCGGATCTCCCTGGAGGTTCCCGCCTCCCGGTTGGGCCGGGGCCTGGAACTGCTGGCCGACGCCCTGCGCGCCCCGACCTTTCCCGAGCACGAGGTGGAGCGGCTGGTCCGCAACCGCCTGGACGAGATCCCCCACGAGCTGGCCAACCCGGCCCGCCGCGCGGCGATCGCCCTGTCCGAGGCGCTCTTCCCCGCCGACAGCCGCATGTCCCGGCCCCGTCAGGGGTCCGCGGAGACCGTCGCGCGCATCGACACCAAGGCGGTGCGGGCCTTCCACGAGGCGCACCTGCGGCCCTCCACCGCCACCGCGGTGGTGGTCGGCGACCTGACCGGGGTGGATCTCGAGGGGATGCTGGGGGAGACCCTGGGCACCTGGCGGGGCGAGGACCGTCCCCCGGCCCCGTACGCGCCGGTGGCCGGGGACGACTCGCCGCGGGTGATCGTGGTGGACCGGCCCGGCTCGGTGCAGACCCAGCTGCTCATCGGCCGGGTGGGTCCCGACCGCCACGATCGGGTGTGGCCCGCCCAGCAGTTGGGCGTCTACTGCCTGGGCGGCACGCTCACCTCCCGCCTGGACCTGGTGCTGCGCGAGGAGAAGGGCTACACCTACGGCGTGCGCGCGTACGCCAGGGTGCTGCGCTCCTCCGCCGACGGCACCGGGGGGTCCCTGCTGGCGATCAGCGGCTCCGTGGCCACCGATGTCACCGGTGAGGCGCTGGCGGACCTGCGGCGGGTGCTGGTCACCCTCGCCGAGGAGGGGCTGACCGACGCCGAGCGGGACACCGCCGTGCGCAACCTGGTGGGCGTGGCCCCGCTGCGGTTCGAGACCGCCGCCGCGGTGGCGGGCACCCTCGCCGACCAGGTGGAGCAGGAACTGCCGGACGACTTCCAGGCGCGGATGTACGAGCGGTTGGCGGAGACCGGCACGGTGGAGGCCACGGCCGCCGCCGTCGCCGCCTTCCCCGCCGACCGCCTGGTGACGGTCCTGGTGGGTGACGCCTCGCGGATCGTGGAGCCGGTGCGCGGCCTGGGCTTCGGCGAGGTGACCGTGGTCACCGGCGAGGAGGTCGATCCGGAGGCCGCCGCCGGGGCCCCGGACGAGGACGGTCCCGCCGCCTGACGGCGGGGGGCGGATCCCGCCCCCCGCTCCCACCGGCCGCGCCCCGGACCCGGGAATCCACGGGTCCGGGGCGCGGCCGTCCCGGTGGGGCGGGCGGGTGGAAACCGCGCCCGGCCCACCGGGCGCCGGGAAAGGGCCCGGGCCCGCGTTTCACGCCGGCCGCCGGCCGCCCCGGAGCGGTATCCGCCCGCAGAGTCCCCGGAACATCCGATATCCGTCCGATATCCCCTCGGTCGGAGGCCGAAAGCGGATGCCCGGGAAGGGGTGGCTATCGGCACCGCGGAGTTTTTGCCATACAGTTCGGGCAGGGCCCGGCGTGAATATGGCGGGGTGCAACGGGGGCCGGCACCGTTAGCAGTGGGAGCTCTTCATGCGTATCTCCGGGCACACGGTATGCACGGCGATCCGTGACGACATCATCGGCGGGGTTCTGCCACCGGGCGCCCGACTCGCGGAGGAGCAGCTGGCGCACCGGTACGGCGTCTCCAGGGTGCCGGTGCGCGAGGCCCTGCGGACCCTGGAGTCGGAGGGGTTCGTGGTCTCCCGACGGCACGCGGGGGCCTGCGTGGCGCAGGTCGGCGACCGGGAGGCCGCCGACCTGCTGGACATCCGCGGGCTGCTGGAACCCCTGGGCGCGGCCCGCGCCGCCCAGCGCCGCACCGAGGCCCACCTGAAGGTTCTGCGCGGTCTGGTGCGGTTGGGCCGCCAACGCGCAGGCCAGGGCCAGGAGGCCGATCTCCGCTCGCTGGGCGACTGGTTCCACGAGACGGTGGCCCGGGCCACCTGCAGTCCCGGCCTGACGTCGATGCTGGTGCAGTTGCGCCACAAGATCACCTGGCTCTACGCGGCGGAGCCGGTGTCACGGGCGGTGCCGGTGTGGCAGGAGCGGGGGGCGCTGGTGGACGCGATAGCCCGCGGGGACGCCGAGCGGGCGCGCGCGCTGTCGGTGGCCCAGCTCGAGCGTTCCGCGCCGGTCCGCAAACCCTCGCGCCAGGGCGCGGTGAGCACTCCGAAACCTGCCGTCAACACGGCGCGCGGACGGATTTAACGAGGGTCGTATACACCTGTACCCGGGATGGATTCGGAGCCGATCCGGTCGGTGATTCGGAGTGTATTCGGAACGATGGATCGGGCGCCGAAATCCTTCGGTCGTTTCTTCTGCCCATCGCCCCGGATTGCCGTTCGGGGCCGCTCCGGTATTGCGCCACCGAATCCCCTCGTCCTCCCCGCCGGCCCGGAATTCCGACGCCGGTGAAAGCCGTTCGCCCGGCGTGTCCCGCGGCGCCCCGGCACACCCGGGGGCGTTCGCCGAAACGCCGCGTCGCCCCGGACCGCCGGGGTCCGGGACGACGGGTGATCGGTCGGAGCGGCGACGCGGGGGACCGCGTCGCCGGGGGATCACTCCGCGGCCGGAAGCTCCTCCAGCCCCTCGGAGACCAGCTTCGCCAGCCGGTCCATCGTCTCCCCCGCCCCCTCGGCGTCGGAGGCCAGCACGACCTCCTCACCGCCCTCGGCGCCCAGCCCCAGCACCGCCAGCATCGAGGCGGCGTTGACGGCCGGGCCGTCGCCCTTGGCGATGGTCACCGGGATTCCGGCGCCGGTGACCGCGCGAACGAAGATCGAGGCGGGACGGGCGTGCAGGCCCTCCGGCCAGCCGACGGTGACACGGCGCTCGGTGGTCATGGTTCAAGCCCTTCGGGTCGGGGACGCTGCCCGGCCGGGCCCCCCGTGGACCCGGACCGTTTCCCGCGGATCCCGCCCACCGACGGGACGCCGCGCGTCCCCGGGTGCGATCCACGGGTCTCCAGCCTGCCCCGGGCGTCCGGCGCCGGCGCACCCGGGGCACCCGGGGGAGCACGGTCCACCCCGGGCCGCCCGGCCGGCACCGCACGCCGCCACCGCGAGGTACCGAAGGTCCCCCGCCGGGGCCCGGTACGCCGCCCCCGGGCCGCCCCTCCGGCCTTAGGGTGGCATCATGCCGCCGTCCGCCGCGCCCCAGCCGAGTCCCGACGCCGAGCCCGTGCCGCAGCCGTATCCGACCCATTGGGAGGCGGACGTGGTGCTCCGGGACGGGGGCACCGCCCACATCCGGCCCATCACCGAGGACGACGCGGGCCGTCTGGTGGACTTCTACGAACGGGTCTCCGACGAGTCGAAGTACTACCGCTTCTTCGCGCCCTACCCCCGCCTCTCGGCCCGTGACGTGTACCGCTTCACCCACCACGACCACGTGGACCGGGTGGGCCTGGCCGCCACGGTCGGGGACGAGTTCATCGCCACCGTGCGCTACGACCGGATCGACGCCGACGGCCACCCGGCCTGCGCCCCGGCGGACCGGGCGGAGGTGGCCTTCCTGGTCGAGGACGCCCACCAGGGCCGGGGCCTGGCCTCCGCGCTGCTGGAGCACATCGCGGCCTGCGCCCGGGAGCGCGGCATCCGGCGCTTCGTCGCCGAGGTGCTGCCCGCCAACAGCAAGATGATCAAGGTGTTCACCGACGCCGGCTACTCCCAGCGTCGCAGCTTCGTGGACGGCTCGGTCCACCTGACGCTCGATCTGGAGCCCACCGAGGCCTCGCTGAACGTCATGCGGGCCCGCGAGCAGCGGGCCGAGGGCCGATCGGTGCGCCGCCTGCTCGCCCCCCGATCGGTGGCCGTGATCGGCGCGGGCCGTCGCCCGGGCGGCGCGGGCCGCACCGTCCTGGAGCACCTGCTGCGCGGCGGCTTCACCGGCCGGGTGCACGCCGTCAACCACGCCCTGCCCGCGGACGGCGGACCCGCGGAGATCGGCGGGGCGCCCGCCCACCGTTCGATCGCCGACATCCCCGAGCCGGTGGACCTCGCCGTCCTGGCCGTGCCGACGGAGGCGGTTCCCGCCGTGGTCGAGGAGTGCGGCGAGCACGGGGTCCAGGGACTGGTGGTCATGGCCGGGGCCCCGGACCGGGTCCGCCAGCGCGAACTGGTCCACCACGCCCGCTCGTTGGGCATGCGGATCATCGGCCCCAACGCCTTCGGCGTCTTCAACACGGCGCCGGACGTGCGCATGAACGCCAGCCTGGCCCCCTACCTGCCCCACCGGGGACCCATCGGCCTGTTCACCCAGTCCGCCGCCATCGGCATCGCCGCGCTGGAGGAACTCGAACGCTGCGGCGCCGGCCTGACCGGCTTCGTCTCGGCGGGCAACCGCGCCGACGTCTCCGGCAACGACCTCCTGCAGTACTGGTACGACGACCCGGACACCCGGGTGGTGCTGATGTACCTGGAGTCCCTGGGCAACCCGCGCAAGTTCACCCGGCTGGTGCGCCGGGCCGCCGCCTCGGGGCGGCCGGTGGTCGTCGTGCGCGGGGGCCGGCACAGCGGCGGCAGCGTCCCCACCGGCCACGCCGTTCCGGCGCTGGGCCCCGGCCGCACCCCCGACGCCACCGTCTCGGCGCTCCTGGGCCGCGCCGGCGTGATCGAGGCGGCCACCGTCACGGAGATGGTGGACGCCGGCCTGCTGCTCGCCCGCGGCCCGCTGCCCGCCGGCCCCCGGGTCGCCGTGGTCGGCAACGCCGAGTCGCTGGGCCTGGTGGTGCACGACGCCTGCCGCGCCCAGGGACTCATCCCGCGCCTGGCGCCCGCGCTGCCGGCCGACGCCGAGCCGGCCGCGTACCGACGGGCGGTCGCCGGGGCCCTCGCCGACCCGGCGACCGACGCCGTGGTCGTCACCGCGGTGCCGGTGGTGGGGGAACGGGAGCCGGGCCCGGCCGGGGCCGGCCGGGAGTCGTGGGGGCGCGCCCTCACCGAGGCGCTGCACGCCGCCCTGCGCGACGCGGCCCCCGGCACCGCCGACCGTCCGGAGGAGCCCTCCGACGCTGTGCCCCCGGGCACCGCCCCCACCGGGGGGACCCGTGACACCGCCGGGGACGGGGACCGCGCCGGCGTGCCCGGCACCAAGCCCGTCCTCGTCGCCCACGTCGCGATCGAGGGCCTGGCCGAGGCGCTCAGCGCCCGGGAGATCCCCGCCTACCCCTCCGCCGAACGTGCCGTGCGCGCCCTGGCCCACGCCGATCGGCACGCCCGGTGGCGGCGGGCCGCCGAGACCCCGGGGAAGGTGCCCCACTACGAGGACGTGGACGAGGCCGCCGCCGAGGCGGTGCTCGCCGAGGCACTCGGCGGGCGGACCGCCGCCGGCCCGACCACGGCCGCCGGTGGGGTGCCCGGGTCCCCGGCGGTCGTCCGCAGCACCCCCCTCACGGAGGAGGCCGCGCACCGCCTGCTCGCCGCCTACGGCATCCACGTCCTGCCCGCTCTGCCGGCCCCCACCGAGGAGGCCGCCACCGAGGCCGCCGAACGGCTGGGCTACCCGGTGGCCCTGAAGACCACCGCCCCGCACCTGCGCCACCGCGCGGACCTCGGCGGGATCCGGCTCGGCCTCACCTCCGCGGAGGAACTGCTGCGGGCCCGCGCCGAGATGATCGCCGACCTGGGCGGTCCGGCGGAGCTGCGCCCGGTGGTCCAGCCGATGGCCCCGCGCGGTGTGGACACCGTGGTGCGCGCGGTGGTCGATCCGGCCATCGGCGCGGTGCTCTCCTTCGGATTGGCCGGCCCGGCCTCCGAACTCCTCGGTGATCTGGGTCACGCCCTGCTGCCCCTGACCGACCGGGCCGCCGCGGAGGTGATCCGCTCCATCCGGGCCGCCCCGATGCTCTTCGGTTGGCGCGGCGCCCAGCCGGTGGACACCGCCGCCCTGGAGGACGTCCTGCTGCGGCTCGGCCGGCTGGTGGACGATCATCCCGAGGTCGCCGCCGTGGACCTGGAACCCGTGGTGGTCTCCGCCCGGGGCGTGGCCGTGCTCTCGGCCTCGGTGCGGGTCGCCCCCGCCCCGCCCCGCAGCGACCTCGGCCCGCGCCGGCTCGCCTCCTGGTGAGTCGCCGTGAGTCGCCGTGAGTCGCCGTGAGCCGCGGCGGGCCGCCGGGCGGGGCCGGCGACGCCTCCGCTCGGGGGGAGTCGACGTCGGTACCGCCCCTTAGGATGGACGGCATGGCGAAGACCGGTACCACCACCCAGGGGCTGCGCGCGGCGATCGAGCGCAGCGGCTACTACCCGGCGCTCGTGGCGGACGCGGTCGAGTCGGCCGTGGGCCGCGAGCCGGTGGTCTCCTACCTGGTGCACCAGGAGACGACCTTCGACAGCAACGAGGTCCGTCGCCACGTCACCGTGCTGGTGCTGACCGCCACCCGCTTCGTCGTCAGCCACACCGACGAGCAGCCCGCCGACCCC
>NZ_VKHS01000174.1 GCF_014141525.1 Streptomyces calidiresistens | reverse complement strand
GCCTCCCCGGGGTCGCCGCCCGGGGAGCCGGTTCCGTGCTCCCGACGGCGCGCCCCTCCGCCCTCCGCGCCCCCGGTGCCGTCGATCCGACGGCGTCATCGTCGCGCGATGACACTGGGTGACACACTAAAGTGGCCCGCATGACGGACTCCACCGCAGGCACCGCGCTCCGGGCCGCCCCGCCCGCCCCCGGCGCGGTGGACGCCACCGTGGTCGTGCCCGGGGCGACCTCGGTGACCGCCCGTGCGCTGATCCTGGCCGCACTGGCCGCCGAGCCCGGCTGGTTGCGCCGTCCGCCGCGCACCCGCGACGCCCTGGTGATCGCCGAGGCCCTGCGGACCCTGGGCGTCGGGGTCGAGGAAACCGTCTCCTCCGCCACCGCCACCGCCCCGGACGCCGGGGTCCCCGGTGACCACGGCGAGTCCTGGCGGGTCATCCCCGCCACCCCCCGGGGCCCGGCCGAGGTGGACGTCACCGGAGGCATCGGCGCCCCCCGTCTGCTGCTGCCGTTCGCCGCCATGGCCGAGGGCGAGGTGCGGTTGACCGGGACCCCGGACCCCTCCTCCGGTTCCCCCGCCGGCACCGTCGCCGCGCTGCGCGCCCTGGGCGCCCGGGTGGACGACGGCGGCCGGGGCGCCTTTCCGCTGACCGTCCACGGCACCGGCTCGTTGAACGGCGGGGCCGTGGCCCTGGACGTGGTCGCCGATCCCCGGACCGCCGGCGCCCTGCTGCTGTGCGGCGCGCGCTGCAACCGGGGCGTGGAGATCCACCACGTGTCCGCCGGCTCCCCGACGCCCCCGGACCGGGTGCCGCACCTGGGGGCGGTGGTCGCCTCGCTGCGGGCCGCCGGGGCCCGGGTGGACGCCCCCGAATCGGGCGGCCGGCCCGGGGTGTGGCGGGTGGCGCCGGGCGCGCTGCTCGGCCGCGACGTGGTGATCGAGCCGGATCCGGTCGCGGCCCTGCCCTTCCTGGCGGCCGCGATGGTCACGGGGGGACGGGTCACCGTGCCGGACTGGCCCGCCCGCATCGGCCGTCCCACGGACGCGCTCCCCGACGTGCTGACCGCCCTCGGCGCACGGTGCTCGGTCGACGACCACGGCCTGACGGTCACCGGCGCCGGGCCGCTGCGCGGGGTGGAGTTGGACCTGCGGGGTCCGGCGGCGGCGGCGACCGGCTCGGGCGCCGGCTGGGTGGCCGGTGTCCTCGCGCTGGCCGTGCTGGCCGAGGGGGAGTCCGTGCTGCGGGTGCGTCGCGCCGACGTGCCGGACACCGTGATCGGCGACCTGCTCTCCCTGGGGGCCGACATCACCGAGGCCCCCGACACCCCGGCCGCCGGCGGACCGGCGGGCACGGTGCTGCGGGTCCGGCCGCGTCCGCTGCGCGGGGCCCCGCCGCCCGCTGCCGACCCCCGGCGGGCGGCCGTGGCCGCGCTGCTGGCCCTGGCCTCCGGCCCGCCCGGGGCCTCCCGCGCGGGCGGACCGGCGATCGACGTCGCCGACCCCGGAGCCGGCGAGGAACCGGCCGGGCCCGGGGACGGGGGAGGGGGAACGGCGGAGTTCCGTTCCCGCTGGCGGGCGATGCTCGTCGGTCGCCTGCCGGCCGCCGCGCCCGGGGACCGGGGCTGAGGGCATGCGACGCTACGGCAAGCACACCGACGAGGACGACATCCGGGTGCGCCCCGACCGCCGGGGCAGCCGCCCGCGCACCCACCGGCGCCCGGCCCACGAGGACGCGGTGGAGGGCATGGTCACCACCGTGGACCGGGGGCGGATCACCTGCCGGGTGGGGGAGCGCCCGGTGGTCGCGGTCAAGGCCCGGGAACTGGGCCGCAAGGGAGTGGTGGTCGGCGACCGGGTGGCCCTGGTCGGCGACCTGTCCGGGGACCGCGACGCGCTGGCCCGCATCGTGCGGGTGGAGAAGCGGCGTTCCGCGCTGCGCCGCACCGCCGACGACGACGACCCGTACGAGCGGGTGGTGGTGGCCAACGCCGACCAGTTGGCGATCGTCACCGCGCTGGCCGACCCGCCGCCGCGCCCCCGGTTGATCGACCGCTGCCTGGTCGGTGCCTACGACGCGGGCCTGGAACCGCTGCTGATCCTCACCAAGGCGGACCTGGCGCCCGCCGGGCCGATGCTGGAGAGGTACGCCCCGCTGGGCATCCGACACGTGGTGACCACGGCCCTGCACGAGGGGGACGCCGATGATCCGGACGAGGCGACCCGAGGGGTGATCGCCTCCGTGCGGGAGTTGATGACGGGCCGCACCACGGTCCTGGTCGGACACAGCGGGGTGGGGAAGACCACCCTGGTCAACGGACTGGTGCCGGAGCGGCGTCGGGCCACCGGCCGGGTCAACGAGGTGACCGGGCGCGGCCGGCACACCACCACCTCCGCGCTGGCCCTGCCGCTGTCGGACGGGACCGGTGAGCCGGAGGGCTGGGTCATCGACACGCCCGGCGTGCGCTCCTTCGGCCTGCACCACGTGGACCCCTCGCGGGTCATCCACGCCTTCCCGGACCTGGAACCGGGCACCGCGGGGTGCCCGCGTGCCTGCGGCCACGACGAACCGGACTGCGCGCTGGACGAATGGGTGGCCACCGGCCACGCCGATCCGCGCCGGCTGGAGTCCCTGCGCCGACTGCTGGCGACCCGCGAACGCCACGAGGGCGACTGATCCGGCCCGCTCCCGCCCGACCCCTCCGCCCCGGACGCCCGCCGTGCCGGGCGGCCGGGGCGGATACGGTAGCGGGCATGGCCGACCACCACGACGATCTGCGTCTCGCCCACGTCCTCGCCGACGCCGCCGACGCGGCGACGACGGAGCGCTTCCGCGCCCTGGACCTGAAGGTCGACACGAAACCGGACATGACCCCCGTCACCGAGGCCGATCGCGCGGCGGAGGAGGTGATCCGCTCGATCCTCGGGCGGGCCCGTCCCCGGGACGCCGTGCTGGGCGAGGAGTACGGCACGGCCGGCGCCGGCCCCCGCCGGTGGGTGATCGACCCGATCGACGGCACCAAGAACTACGTGCGGGGCGTGCCGGTGTGGGCGACGCTGATCGCCCTCATGGAGGTCGGAGAGGGGGGCGAACGCCCGGTCGTGGGCGTGGTCTCCGCACCGGCGTTGGGGCGGCGCTGGTGGGCGGCGCTGGGCGGGGGCGCGTACACCGGGCGGAGTCTGACCTCGGCCACCCGTCTGTCGGTCTCCCGGGTCTCCCGGCTGGAGGACGCCTCGTTCGCCTACTCCTCGCTGACCGGTTGGGAGGAGCGCGACCGGCTGCGGGAGTTCCTGCAGTTGGGTCGGGACTGCTGGCGGACCCGGGCGTACGGCGATTTCTGGCCGTACATGATGGTCGCCGAGGGCTCGGTGGACATCTGCGCGGAGCCGGAGCTGTCGATGTGGGACATGGCCGCCAACGCGGTGATCGTCGAGGAGGCGGGCGGTCGGTTCACCGGGCTCGACGGCCGGGACGGCGTGCACGGCGGGAACGCCGCGGCCTCCAACGGCCTGTTGCACGACCGGCTCCTGGAGTACCTCGGCGATCGCTAGGCCCGGCGGCACGGCCCGGCACGGGAACCGTCCCCGGCATCGGCGGTGACGGGGGCCCGGAACGGGCCCGGAACGGGCCCGGAACGGGGCCGCCGCCGGGGGAGGGGGCGGAGCGCGACGGGGCGCCCGGCCACCGTCCCGCGCCGGTTCCCCGCCGCGCGCGGCGCGCCAGCCCGACCGTTTCGCCCCTCTCGCGTCGTCCGCCCCCTTGTCGACCCCCCGGGTGCGTGTGACGATGAACACTCTCCCGCTTGTGACCTTGTGAAACGGTTCTCGAACGGTCTCCCCGGCGTGCCGACGGCCCCCCTCGGCGCCCCGACGGCGTTCCCACGGGTCACGGGCCCCGGCCGACACCCCGGAGGTGTGCCCCCATGCTGGTACGCGACGCGATGAGCACGATCGTCCTCACCATCGGTCCGGAACACACGTTGCGCAGGGCCGCGACCCTGATGGCCGACCGCCGGGTGGGCGCGGCCGTGGTCCTGGACCCCGACACCTGCGGGGTGGGCATCCTCACCGAACGGGACGTGCTGCGCTCGGTGGGCGCCGGGCAGGACCCCGACCGGGAGCGGGCCGGCGCCCACACCACCACCGACGTGGTCTTCGCCGACCCCTCCTGGACCCTGCTCGAGGCCGCCGCCGCCATGACGGCGGGGGGCTTCCGGCACCTGATCGTGTTGAACGGCGACGGTCCGGTGGGGATCGTCTCGGTGCGCGACATCGTGCGCTGCTGGACGCCGGTGCTCACCGCGGCGGCGTGAGGGCGGCGGCCGGTGGGAGCCCGACCGCCGGGGCCGCGCCGGCCGCGCGACGACCGGCCCCGGACACGCGACGACCCGGATCGCGGGCACCGCGGGCCGGGACGGTGAACCGTCCCGTCGCGACGCGCCCGGCGATCCGGGTCGTCCCCTCCGCCCGCCCCGTCCGACCGGAGCCCTCGGGGCATCCGTGCCGGACGGGGGTCGGTACGGCAAGCGGGTCGTCAGCCGCGCAGGGCCTGGACCGCGGCGTCGAGCCGCTTGCCGTAGTCCTCGTCCGCCCGGCGGAAGTTCTCGATCGCGCGCTGCGCGATCTCCTCCCGCGAGACCTTGGCGATGAAGCCGGCCAGGTTCTCGATCAGGCGCTCCTTCTCCTCCTCCGACATCAGGCGGTAGAGGTTGCCGGCCTGGACGAAGTCGTCGTCCTCGGCGTGCACCGGGGCCGGGTGGTTGCCCGTGACGCCGGAGACGGAGGTGGACTGCCACATGGCGCGGTCGGTCTGGGCCGGGCCGCCGAAGCTGTTCGGCTCGTAGTTCTTGGCGCCGCCGTGGCGACCGTCGTACATGAAGCCGTCCCGGCCGTGGGAGCGGGCCTCGGTCGCGCGGGGACGGTTCACCGGCAGGTGGTCGGCGTTGATGCCGACGCGGTAGCGGTGGGCGTCGCCGTAGGCGAACAGCCGGCCCTGGAGCATCTTGTCGGGGGAGGGGCCGATGCCCGGCACGAAGTGGTGCGGGGAGAAGATCGACTGCTCCACCTCGGCGAAGATGTTCTCCGGGTTGCGGTTCAGCTCCAGCTTGCCGATCTCGATCGGCGGGTAGTCCGCGTGCGGCCAGACCTTGGTCAGGTCGAACGGGTTGAACCGGTAGGTCGCGGCCTCCTCGGCGGGCATGATCTGGACCTGCACGGTCCAGGAGGGGTACTCCCCGCGCTCGATGGCCTCGCGCAGGTCGCGCTGGTGGCTGTCCGGGTCCTCACCGGCGAGCTTGTTGGCCTCGGCCTGGGTGAGGTTCTTGATGCCCTGGTCGGTCTTGAAGTGGTACTTGACCCAGAAGACCTCGCCGGCCTCGTTGGTCCACTGGAAGGTGTGGGAGCCGAAGCCGTCCATGTGGCGGTAGCTGGCGGGGATGCCGCGGTCGCCGAACAGCCAGGTCACCTGGTGGGTGGACTCCGGGCTCAGCCCCCAGAAGTCCCAGACGTTGTCCGCCTCCTGGGAGCCGGTGTACGGGTCGCGCTTCTGGGTGTGGATGAAGTCGGGGAACTTGATGGCGTCCTTGATGAAGAACACCGGGGTGTTGTTGCCGACGAGGTCGTAGTTGCCCTCCTCGGTGTAGAACTTCACGGCGAAGCCGCGCGGGTCGCGCACGGCGTCCGCGGCGCCGAGGTTGCCGGCCACGGTGGAGAAGCGCAGGAAGACCTCGGTCTGCTTGCCGATCCCGGAGAGGAACTTCGCCCGGGTCCAGGGCGTCACGTCGGCGGTCACGGTGAAGGTGCCGTAGGCGCCGGCGCCCCGGGCGTGGACCACGCGCTCCGGGATGCGCTCACGGTTGAAGTGCGCCAGCTTCTCGATCAGCAGCTGGTCCTGGATGAGGACCGGACCGCCGACACCGGCGGTCTCGCTGTTCTGGTTGTCGGCCACCGGGGCACCGGCCTCCGTGGTGAGCGGTCCCGCCGTGATCTGCTCGGTCATCTACCTCGCCCTTCGGATTTTCGTGAGGGACACGGGGGCTTGGCCCGTGTCCTACCGGATCCTATATTGGACTATGTCCAAGTCAAGACGGGTACTCGATTCGTACGGGGTCGATGTTCCTACACGGTCCGGATCCACGGGCCGGGCCCACCCGGCATCGCCGGGGATATCACCGCAAACACTGCCGGAAACGGCCTCACGCTAGGGTGGAGTGCATGAGTGACCTGCTACAGCGACTTCGCGACCGCGGTTGGCGGCTCACCGCGCAGCGCCGGGTCATCGCCGAGGTGCTGGACGGCGAGCACGTCCACTACACGGCCGACGAGGTCCACGCCCGCGCCGTGGAGCGCCTGCCGGAGATCTCCCGCGCCTCGGTCTACAACACCCTCGGCGAGCTGGTCGCGCTCGGCGAGGTGGTGGAGGTCACCACCGACGGGCGGGCCAAGCGCTACGACCCCAACGTCCACCAGGAGCACCAGCACCTGGTGTGCTCCGGCTGCGGGATGATCCGCGACGTGCGGACCGAGGGCGACCTGATGGCCGCGCTGCCCTCCGGCGAGCGCTTCGGCTTCGCGGTGGACGAGGTGACGGTCACCTACTACGGCCGTTGCCCCGGCTGCGCCACGGCTGCCTGAGCGGGCTCCCGGACCCGGGGCCCCGCTCCGGGTGCGTTCGGGGCGGGCCGGCGACGCGCGGTTCACCTCGATTTGCCTCGGCGGTCCCCGGCCGTCTACAGTAAGGGCACAACGACGCGGGGTGGAGCAGCTCGGTAGCTCGCTGGGCTCATAACCCAGAGGTCGCAGGTTCAAATCCTGTCCCCGCTACTGAAGGGCGAGGGCCCGGATCCGATCATCGGATCCGGGCCCTCGTCGTGTTGTCGTGCTCGCGCGGGCCCGGCCCTTGTCCCCCGCCCGACCGCGGAGTAGCCTCGCCACTGAGCAAGCGCTTAGACAGTGATCCCCGGGGTCGGCCCCTCCGGTCCGGCCCCGGCGGGACGGCGCCTGTTCCCCGAACCGGACCGAAGGAGAGCCCGCCCCGGCGGCCGGGCCGAGATCAGGAGGCACCCGTGCGCCGTACGGTGTTCAACGAGGACCACGAGGCGTTCCGCGCCACCATGCGCGACTTCATCGAGACCGAGGTCGTGCCCGTGTACCCCGAGTGGGAGGCGCAGGGGCACGTCCCGCGCGAGTTCTACAAGAAGCTCGGCGAACTGGGCGTCTTCGGCATCGAGGTGCCCGAGGAGTACGGCGGCGCCGGGGAGAGGAGCTTCAAGTTCCAGGCCGTCATCACCGAGGAACTCGCCCGCGCCGGCGTCAGCTTCGGCGGCTCCTCGGTCCACACCGCCCTCTGCCTGCCCTACCTCCTCCAGTACGGCACCGAGGAGCAGAAGCGGCGCTGGCTGCCCCCCTTCACGGCCGGCGAGATGATGACCGCCATCGCCATGACCGAGCCGGGCACCGGCTCCGACCTGGCCGGGATGCAGACCACGGCGAAGCTCTCCGCAGACGGCACCCACTACGTGCTCAACGGCGCCAAGACCTTCATCACCGGTGGCGTCCAGGCCGACCGCGTCCTGGTCTGCGCCCGCACCTCCCCGCCGGACCCCGGTGACCGCCGCGCCGGCATCACCATCCTGGTCGTGGACACGAAATCCGAGGGCTACGCGGTGGGCCGCAAGCTGGAGAAGATGGGCCTGCTCGCCTCCGACACCGGCGAACTCTCCTTCACCGACGTGAAGGTGCCGGTGGAGGACCGGCTCGGCGAGGAGGGGAAGGCGTTCTCCTACCTCACCCACAACCTCCCCCGGGAGCGGCTGGGCATCGCCCTGTACGCCTACGCCCAGTCGGCCGCCGCCATTCGCTTCGCCGACGCCTACGTGCGCG
This sequence comes from Streptomyces calidiresistens, assembly GCF_014141525.1. Classification (GTDB taxonomy): domain Bacteria; phylum Actinomycetota; class Actinomycetes; order Streptomycetales; family Streptomycetaceae; genus Streptomyces; species Streptomyces calidiresistens. The sequence goes on along the minus strand of NZ_VKHS01000174.1, from coordinate 376 downwards.
AGCGCACCGTCTTCGGCAAGCCGGTGGCCGCCTTCCAGAACACCAAGTTCGTGCTGGCGGACTGTCAGGCGGAGGTGCTGGCCATGCAGTCGATGATCGACCGCGCGCTGGACGCCGACGACGCCGACGAGTTGACCCCCGCCGACGCCGCCGCGGTCAAGCTCTTCGTCACCGAGCGCGCCGCCGGCGTCATCGACAAGTGCCTCCAGCTGCACGGGGGTTACGGCTACATGCGGGAGTACCCCATCTCCCGGATGTACGCCGACACCCGGGTCACCCGCATCTACGGCGGGACCAGCGAGGTCATGCGCTCCATCATCGCCAAGTCGATGGGTCTGTGAGCGGGCGGGGGCGGGGGGCGCCGGCGCCCCCCGCC
>NZ_VKHS01000173.1 GCF_014141525.1 Streptomyces calidiresistens | reverse complement strand
CCCTTCCCCCTTCCCCCTTCCCCCTCTGCCCGGAGCACCGATGCGCATCGCCACCTGGAACGTCAACTCCGTCACCGTCCGTCTGGAACGCCTGGTGGCCTGGCTGGAGCGCAGCGGCACCGATGTGCTCTGTCTCCAGGAACTCAAGTGCGACCTGGCCGCCTTCCCGGCCGAGCGGCTGCGCGAGGCCGGGTACGAGGCGGTGGTGGCGGGCACCGGACGGTGGAACGGTGTCGCGGTGCTCTCCCGGGTGGGCCTGGAGGACCCGGTGGTCGGGCTGCCCGGTGCGCCGGAGTACGACGGAGTGGTGGAGCCGCGCGCCGTCTCGGCGGTCTGCGCGGGGGTCAAGGTGTGGTCGGTGTACGTGCCCAACGGCCGGGAGGTGGAACACCCCCATTACGCCTACAAGTTGAAGTGGTTGGCGGCCCTGCGCGGGGCGGTGGCGTCGGACGCGGCCGGCGAGCGGCCGTTCGCGGTGCTCGGTGACTTCAACGTGATCCCCACCGACGAGGACGTGTGGGACATCGGCGTGTTCGACGAGACCTCCACCCACGTGACCGAGGCCGAACGGGCGGCGTTGGCCGACCTGCGCGCGACGGGTCTGCGGGACGTGGTGCCCCGGCCGCTGAAGTACGACCGCCCCTTCACCTACTGGGATTACCGGCAGTTGGCCTTCCCGAAGAACAAGGGCATGCGGATCGACCTGGTCTACGGGAACTCCGCGTTCGCGGACGCGGTGCGCGACGCCCACGTGGACCGGGAGGAGCGCAAGGGGAAGGGCGCCTCCGACCACGCGCCGGTGGTGGTGGACCTGGAGCCGATGGGCTGATCGCCCCGGGCGAGGGCCCCGGCGGGGCCCTTCCCGCCCCGTTTTCACCCCTCGTGCCGTGGAATATTCCCCCGGAACGCCGTCGTGCCGCCGGCCGGCGCGCGGGCCGCGGTGCCACCCTTCACGGTATGAGGTTCCCCTTCGCACACCGATGGCGCCGCCCGGCTCCCCCCGTGTCCCCGGGCGGCACGGAACGCGGCTACGACGCCGAGGGGGTCGCGGAGCTGCTCTCCGAGTGCCCCCTGTTGCGGGAACGCGCGGCCGCCCGGGGGGTGGTGCTCTCGGGGGACCCGGAGTCCCTCACCCTGCTCGATCAGCTTCCCCCGCTGTGGCTCGAGGACCCCGAGGAGTTGCCGGCGCTGGCCACGGACGCCGGCCTGTACCTGGGCACGGTGATCGTGCGGTCCCTCCCCGGCGCCCGCTGGGCGCCGGGGGAGGACGGGGGGCCGGAGGTGGCCCTGCCCTCCGGGCGCCGGTTGGACGTCGAACGCCTGGGCCGGGAATGGGCGGAGAACGGGACCCCCGAACTGTCCCGGATGTACGCCGAGGCGGCCGAGGGCTGACCCCGGGGCCGCGCCTCCCGGCCCGGCGCCGGGCGCCCCTCCCGCTCAGCGCGGCACGGGGGCCGCGGGCTCGTCGCCGCCCGTGGGGGTCCGACGGGCCGACGGGCGCGGGACCCCCGCCGGACGCCCGCCCTGGTGGGGGGCGCGGACGGCGGGGGCGCCCGTGAGCGGTGGCGGCACGACCGGCTCCGGGGCCAGGGGGATGTCGTACTCCAGGCGCCAGCGGTCCCCGCGCAGCACCGACTCGGAGGTTTCCACCGGTCGGCCGTCCGCCGCGTAGTGGGTGCGTTCCACCGTGGTGAGGCACTGGCCGGGCGCGCAGCCCAGCGCCTCCGCCTCCGGGCTGGTGGCCGGGCGGGAGGCGACCACCTCGCGGGCCCGGACGACCCGGATGCCGATGGCCGCGAACCGCCCGCGCACCCCGCGGCGGGCGTAGGGGCCGCGCTCGGGCCAACAGATGTCGGTCTCCCCGGTGAGGGACAACGGCTCCCAACTGGTCGCCAGTTGGAGCGGGAAGCGGTCCGCGAGGTACTCGTAACGGGTGCACATGACCCGCTCGCCGGTGGTGATGCCCAGTCGCTCGGCGACGGCCGGCGGCGCGACGGTGGCGGTGGAGGTGGCCTCCCACACCAGATGGGGCGTCCGCTCGGCGGGGCTCTCGGCCCTCGGCACGGGAAGGAGACCGAACCCCTCCGCCACGTCCCCCTCCGCCACGGGGGGCAGTCGCAGGGGCACCGGAACGTGTCCGGGGTGCCGGTCGCCCGGGCCGGGAAGCGGCGCCGCCCCGCCGCGGGCGAGGGCCCGGGAGCCGCCGCGGATCTCGGCGGCCAGCGGGGAGTCGACCGCGACCGAACCCCTCACCAGGGAACCGATCGGCTTGCGGTCGCCGACGAAGACCCCCCGCCCGAACTGGCCGACCGCGTAGCCGGCGGCCTTGAGCACCCGCACCGCCCGGTCCACCGTCTGATCACTGGCCCCGTAGACCCGTTTGAGTTCCGAGCGGGAGGGGATGCGCGCCCCCACCGGCAGAAGCCCCTCGTCGATCTGGCGCCGCAGATCGTCCGCGATGCGCTGGTAGACCGGTCGCGTGTCACCCATCTGATCCCCTCTCACACCACAGGGTTTCGACCGCGACCAGGCTACGTCACGCGGCGTCAGTTCTCCTTACTCGTGGTGAGCTTCGGGCGAGGGCTCAGGGCCGTCGCGGTGACGTCGCCGACGAGTTCCACCACGTCGGGGCCGTACGCCTGGGAGTTGACGACCTTCAGCAGGAGCACGAAATTCCCGGACCCGCCGTACTTGCGGGCCAGTCGCAGGTGGTGGCGGGCCAGGTAGCGGGCGGCGGCCTGATGGGTGATGGAGCGCTGGCCGCAGATGAGGAAGACCGGCCTGCCCTCCTGACCGGCGGTGAGGCGGGCCAGCAGGACGTACTCGACCGAGCCGTTCTCCAGGCGGTACCGCTCGGTGCCGATGAGGAAGGCGCCCCGGTCGGGGCCCGGCTCGGTGTCGGTGTTGGCGGAGACCCCGGGCAGCAGGCTGTGCAGGTGGGCGGCGGAACGCCGGTTGCCCATCGGACCGCCCAGGCAGAACTCGGTGCGCTCCCCGAAGCCGCGCTGGGCGGTCTCCCCGGATATCACCCGTGCGTGGGACCGGCAGTTCTTGATCAGGGCCGCGAGTTCGAGGAGGGCGAAGACGTCGTTGCGCGCCACGGCCCCGTCCGCCCCGGCCTCCCGACTGACCACCAGCAGGCATTCGGAGTTGTCCGGGAGCCCGAAGAACCTTTGCTGGCGCCCGAGGTCGCGCTCGTACAGCCAACCGCGGAGGAACCAGCCCAGGACGGCGGCGGCGACCGCCGCGACCGCGATGGCGAGGAGCAGGGTGCGCACGTCGTCGTTCATGGCCGGGACCCTACCGGCGGCTCGTGCCGGTGTTCGACCCCCGGGTGGGAACCGCGACACGCCCGCGACACGGCCGCGACCTCCCTTCCCTCCCCGCCGGACGGGGACCGCGCCGCGGGCCGGGACGGGGGCCGGCCGCCCGTTTCGCCCCTCTTTCCCCGACCGGGCGGGTTTGGGATCGCCGGCTCCGGTCACCCGCACAGAAGGAGGCCGTATCCGGTCACCCGAGGAGTGGCCCGGAGGGGCGGCCGGAACGAGACGGAGGACGACGATGACGCCAGGAGCGGAACGCCGCGGCCCCGGAGGGCCGCGCCGGGACGCCAACCCGCCGGATCCCGACCCGGACCGGACCCCCGGCATGGAGCCGGGTGGCTCGGTGCCGCCCGGGGACACCCCACCCGCCGAGGGGAGCATGAGCGAGGCGGGACCGCAGGAGACCCACAACCCGACCAAGGGGTGGGCGGTCGCCCCCCTGGCCCTGTTGATCGTGGTCACCGTGCTCATCGCCGCTTTCTTCTTCGCTTACGCGATTTCCCTGTTCTGAGCGGGATCCCCCCGCCCCCGGACGCGGGGAGAGGGCCACTTCACCACGAACCGGCCCCTTCCCGTTTTCCACCAGAAAGTCGGGGTAGGCGGCGAGTTGAGCCACCGACACCCCTTCCGGGGCGACGTCGGAGCGAGTCGGCATTCCACCGACCACAACCGAAGAAAGACGATCGCATTCGCGAAGTGAATGCCCGAGGGAACCATGCCCGGCACCTCCGGTGCCGCCCTTCCGGTCCATCCGGAAGCCGTCCCGCCCGCCTCACCCGCCCGCCCGTCGGGCAGCCGGGAACGGCGGGGGACGGATGGGGACCCCGAACGGATCGCGGCGAGCGGGAGCCCTTCGTTCGCCGGGATCACCGAGATCGCCCAGACCAAGGAGTAGCGCTCGTGTCCCACATCGAGGAGTCCATCGAGGTCGCCGTCCCGGTGACCACCGCCTACAACCAGTGGACCCAGTTCGAGGAGTTCCCCGAGTTCATGAGCGGGGTGGAGCGGGTCGACCAACTGTCGGACAGCCGGACCCACTGGGTGACCAACATCGCCGGTGCCCAGCGGGAGTTCGACGCCGACATCACGCAGCAGGTGCCGGACGAGCGGATCGCCTGGGCGAGCCGCAACGGCCCCAAGCAGGCCGGCGTCGTCACCTTCCACCGGCTGGACGACTCGCACACGAAGGTGATGCTCCAGATGGAGTACGCGCCGGAGAACTTCACCGAGGCCATCGGCGACAAGATGGGCTTCGTCCGCCGCAAGGCCAAGCAGGACCTGGACAACTTCAAGGAGTTCATCGAGTCCCGCGGCGCCGAGACCGGCACCTGGCGCGGCAAGATCTGACCGGGGGCACCGTCCCGCCCCTCGCGGGAGCGCGATGCCCGGGCCGCCCCGCCGACCACCGTCGGCGGGGCGGCCCCCGTGTGTCCCCGGGAGTCACCCCCGGTCGGTGGGGGCCGGTCCGCCCGACGCCGTTCCGTCCGGTGCCGGGGCGGCCAGCTCCGCCAGGAGCGCCGGCAGCGCCCGCCCGATCGGTTCGCGGATGACCTCGTCGGCCAGGGCGTCGCAGGGGGTCGGCTCGGCGTTGACGATGATCAGCCGGGCGCCGGCCTCCGCCGCGATCCGCGCCAGCGAGGCGGCGGGTTGGACCCGCAGGCTGGTGCCGACCGCGACGAAGACCGCGCTCGCCCCCGCGACGGCCACCGCGCGCCCCAGCACCTCCCGGTCCAGGGCCTGGCCGAACATGACCGTGGCCGACTTCAGGATCCCGGCGCAGAGGGTGCAGGGCGGGTCCTCCTCCCCCGCCTCCACCCGGGCCAGCGCGTCGGCCATCGGCCCCCGGGCGCCGCAGTCGACGCACTCGAACAGGCGCGCGGTTCCGTGCAGTTCGAGGACCTCGCGGTCGGGCATTCCGGCGGCCTGGTGCAGCCCGTCCACGTTCTGGGTGATCACCCGTACCGGTACACCGGCGTCGGCGAGTTCGACGACCGCCCGGTGGGCGGCGTTGGGACGCGCGTGCCGGGCCGGGCCGGTGAGGCGCACCCGCCAGGCCCGCCGGCGGATCTCCGGATCGTTGACGTAGTGGTGGTAGGTGACCAGCTTCTCCGCCCCGGGATCGCGCCGCCACACGCCGTTGGGGCCGCGGTAGTCCGGGATGCCGGAGTCGGTGGAGATGCCGGCGCCGCTGAGCAGGGCCACCGGGGGTCGGGAGGGGTTCGACGCGGGTCGACCGGAGCCGACCGGGTCGCTCCCCGATCGGGGGGCCGTCTCGTCTCCGCTCATATGAAAAGCGTACGCTCCCGGGCATGTTCACCACGCGTCCCACGCTCCAGGGCACCTTCGGCATGGTCTCCAGCACGCACTGGCTCGCCTCGCAGGCGGCGATGGCGATCCTGGAGGAGGGAGGGAACGCCTTCGACGCGGCCGTGGCCGCCGGCTTCACCCTCCACGTGGTCGAACCCCATCTCAACGGCCCGGCCGGCGACGCCCCCATCATCCTCGCCCCCTCCGGCGGCCCGGTGCGGGTGCTGTGCGGTCAGGGACCGGCCCCCATGGGCGCGACCATCGAGCACTTCACCGGACTGGGACTGGACCTCGTGCCCGGCACCGGCCCCCTGGCGGCCGTCGTCCCCGGCGCCTTCGACGCCTGGATGACGCTGCTGCGCGACCACGGCACCCGCTCCCTGCGCCGCGTCCTGGAGGCCGCCATCGGCTACGCCGAACACGGCCACCCCGTCGTGGAACAGGTCTGTCGCACGGTGGAGAGCGTCCGGGAACTCTTCGAGACCGAGTGGACCTCCTCCGCCGAGGTCCACCTGCCCGGCGGACGCGCCCCCGTCCCCGGCGAACTGCTGCGCAACCCCGACCTCGCCGCCACCTGGCGCCGTCTGCTGGCCGAGGCCGAGGCCGCCTCCCCGCACCGCGAGGGGCAGATCGACGCCGCCCGGCGGATCTGGCGCGAGGGCTTCATCGGCGAGGCCCTCGTCGCCCACGCTGCCCGCCCCGCGATGGACTCCTCCGGACGCCGGCACGCCTCCCCGCTCACCGGTGACGACCTGACCGGCTGGGCCGCCTCCTACGAGGAGCCCGCCCGCTACGACCACGGCGACTGGACCGTCTGCAAGCCCGGCCCCTGGAGTCAGGGCCCCGTCCTGCTCCAGCAGCTCGCGCTGCTCGGCGACGCCCCCGCCGACCTGCTCGCCGAGGCGGGCGGCGGACGCGCCGGCGGGGCCCGCGGACTGGCGCCCGAGGAGACCGCCGCGTACCCCGAGTACCTGCACCTGCTCCTGGAGGCGAGCAAACTGGCGATGGCCGACCGGGAGGCCTGGTACGGCGACGCCGGTCCGACCCCCGCTCCCCTGGACGACCTGCTCTCCGAGGAGTACAACGCCGCCCGCCGTGCCCTGATCGGCCCCCGCGCCTCCGCCGAACTGCGTCCCGGCTCCCCCGGCGGACGCCCCCCGCGCCTGGCCCGGGCGGCGAGCGACCCGGCCGCCTTCGCGCCCCCCTTCGACCCGCTCGGTGTCATGGCGGCCGGCTCCGGCGAACCCACCGTGGGACGGAACGGCGAGACCCGCGGGGACACCTGTCACGTGGACGTGGTGGACCGCTGGGGCAACCTGGTCAGCGCCACCCCCAGCGGCGGCTGGTTGCAGTCCAGCCCGGTCGTCCCGGGACTGGGCTTCCCCCTGGGCACCCGGTTGCAGATGACCTGGCTGGAGCCCGGACTGCCCTCCTCGCTGACCCCCGGCAGGCGCCCGCGCACCACCCTCTCGCCCTCGCTGGCGCTGTGCGGCGGCGAACCGGTCCTGGCCTTCGGCACCCCCGGCGGCGACCAGCAGGACCAGTGGCAGGCGCACTTCTTCCTCGGTCTCCTCCTGCGCCCCGGCGTGCGCGGCGGCCCGGACCTGCAGGGCGCCATCGACGCCCCCAACTGGCACCAGGACTCCTTCCCCGCCTCCTTCCACCCGCGCGGCACCCGTCCCGGCGAGGTGACGGTGGAGTCCCGGGTCGGTGAGCGGGCGGTGGAGGAACTGCGCCGGCGCGGCCACCGGGTGCACATCGGCGGGGCGTGGACGGAGGGTCGGCTGTGCGCGGTGGCCCGGGACCCGGAGTCGGGCGTGCTCTCGGCCGCGGCGAACGCCCGGGGGATGCAGGGGTACGCGGTGGGTCGGTGAGGCCCGGCGCGGGCCGTCCCCGCCACCCCCGGGAAGCGCTTCCGGCCCGCCCCGGGGTGGCGGGGAGCGGTGGGGTGGCGCACAATCGGCGCGAGTCCGCCCCACCTCCCCGACACGAGCGCCGGCGGCACTCCGTGACCGCTTCACCACTCCCCACCGTTTCGGTAAACACCTCGTAGCACAGCGGAAACACCCGGTGTAACACGGCTACGCTTCAGTAGCCGCATGGAGATGTCCGTGATGGGGCGGGAGTCGGCTGCTTTCACCGCCGAGTTCCGCTCACTGGTCGAGGCCCTGGACCCCGCCGTGGGCTGGTTCGCCGCCTTCGGACGTCGCGTCCCCGAGGATCTGAACGCCTGGACCGCCGGACGGGAACTGCCCCCCTGGGACGTGGTCGCCGACCTCCTGCAGGACCTCGCGGCCCGGTACGGCGCCGGGGAGGCCGAACGCCGCGGGAGACGGATCCGCTCCCGCTACGAACTCGCCCAACGCGCCCGGGACTCCCGGCCCGATGCCCGCGAGGACCTCACGCGCCGCCTCGGCCGGGAGGACCAGGCCGAGATCGACGCCCACCGGCACGGTCAGGAACTGGCCGCCGCCGAACGTGCCGCCCGCCTGGCCGGCCGGCACGAGGAGGCCGAGCGGCTGACCGCCCTGCGGATGTGGGCCGGCGACGACGAGGAACGCGCCCGCGGTCGCCGCGCCGAGCTGCGCCGACGGCTCAACGCCCTGCCCGCCCCCACCGGACCCACCGTGCC
>NZ_VKHS01000172.1 GCF_014141525.1 Streptomyces calidiresistens | reverse complement strand
GTCCGTCCCGCCCCGTTCCCACCGGCACGGGGTCGCCGCGGCCGCCGACCCCCCGCCGGGCCGCGACGCGGGGCGGTGGGGGACGGCCCGGGGCCCGCCGGGCCCCGCCGCCGGCGCCCCGTGCACCACCCCGCCTCGCCGCGGGTCCCGTCGTCCGGCCGATCCGTCCCGGGTCACCGACCCGCCCGTGCGGCCCCGCCGCAGAAAGGTGTTCCTCCGCCATGGCGCTCACCCTGTACGTCGACACCGACCGCTGGCGTGCGCACCAGCGGTCCGTACTGGCCGACTTCCCCGATCTGGTCCCGGTCTGCAAGGGCAACGGCTACGGCTTCGGCCACGAGCGGCTCGCCGAGGAGGTCTCGCTGCTGGAGCTGCCGATGATCGCGGTCGGCACCACCTACGAGGCGGCCCGCATGCGCGAGCTGTTCAGCGGCGACATCCTGGTGTTGACGCCCTACCGCCGCAACGAGGAGCCCGTTCCGTTGCCGGACCGCGTGGTGCGCTCCGCCTCCTCGGTGGACGGCGTCTACGGCCTGGTCGGCTCGCGGGTCGTCGTCGAGGTGATGAGCTCCATGCGCCGGCACGGCGTGACCCCCGGCGAGCTGGGCAAGCTGCGGACCGCCCTGGAGGACGTGCGGCTCGAGGGCTTCGCGATCCACCTCCCGCTGGACCGCACCGACGGCACGGACGCCGTGGAGGAGGTCATCGGCTGGATGGACCGGCTGCGGTCCGCCCGCCTGCCGCTGGACACCATGTTCGTCAGCCACCTCAGCGCCGAGGAACTGGCCCGGCTGCGCCGCCAGTTCCCGCAGACCCGCTTCCGGGCGCGGATCGGGACCCGACTGTGGCTGGGCGACCACGAGGCGACGGACTACCGGGGCACGGTGCTGGACGTCACGCCGGTGGCCAAGGGGGACCGGTTCGGCTACCGGCAGCAGAAGGCGCCCGGGGACGGCTGGCTGGCGGTCGTCGCGGGCGGCACCTCGCACGGGGTGGGACTGGAGGCCCCCAAGGCGCTGCACGGCATGACCTCCCGGGCCAAGGGGGTCGCGCGGGCGGGACTGGCGACGGTGAACCGCAACCTCTCGCCGTTCGTGTGGGACGGCAAGCAGCGGTGGTTCGCCGAACCCCCGCACATGCAGGTGTCGATCCTGTTCGTGCCCGGCGAGGCCAAGGGACCGCAGGTGGGGGACGAGATGCGGGCGATCCTGCGGCACACCACCACCCAGTACGACCGGGTCGTGGAGAACCCGTAGGCACACCGGGCGGGGCGGCGGGGTCCGCGCCGGGAACCGCGGAAAGCCGCACACCACGACGCGGGGCCCCGACGACACCGAGGTGTCGTCGGGGCCCCGCGTCGTACGGCGGCCGGTGGGTCGCCGGAGGGGTGCTCGATCGGCTCGCGTCGGCTCGCGTCGGCTCGCGTCAGCTCTCGATGTCTCCCCGGATGAACTTCTCGACCTGCTCGCGGGCCACGTCGTCGAAGTACTGCACCGGCGGGGACTTCATGAAGTAGGAGGAGGCGGAGAGGATCGGGCCGCCGATGCCCCGGTCCTTGGCGATCTTCGCGGCGCGCAGGGCGTCGATGATCACGCCGGCGGAGTTGGGGGAGTCCCAGACCTCCAGCTTGTACTCCAGGCTCAGGGGCACGTCGCCGAAGGCGCGACCCTCCAGGCGGACGTAGGCCCACTTGCGGTCGTCCAGCCAGGCCACGTAGTCCGACGGACCGATGTGGACGTTCTTCTCGCCCAGGTCGCGGTCGGGGATCTGGGAGGTGACGGCCTGCGTCTTGGAGATCTTCTTGGACTCCAGCCGGTCGCGCTCCAGCATGTTCTTGAAGTCCATGTTGCCGCCGACGTTCAGCTGCATGGTGCGGTCCAGGATGACGCCCCGGTCCTCGAACAGCTTGGCCATCACGCGGTGGGTGATGGTCGCGCCCACCTGCGACTTGATGTCGTCGCCGACGATCGGGACACCGGCGGCGGTGAACTTGTCCGCCCACTCCTTGGTACCGGCGATGAAGACGGGCAGCGCGTTGACGAAGGCCACGCCCGCGTCCAGGGCGCACTGCGCGTAGTACTTGGCGGCGGCCTCGGAACCCACCGGCATGTAGCAGACCAGCACGTCGGCGCGGGTGTCACGGAGCACCTGCGCCACGTCCACCGCGGGCTCGTCGGACTCGACGATGGTCTCGCGGTAGTAGCGGCCCAGGCCGTCGTGCGTCTCACCGCGCTGCACGCTCACGCCGGTCGGCGGGACGTCGCAGATCTTGATGGTGTTGTTCTCGCTGGCGCCGATGGCGTCGGAGAGGTCGATGCCGACCTTCTTGGCGTCGACGTCGAAGGCGGCGACGAACTCGATGTCCCGGACGTGGTACTCGCCGAACCGGACGTGCATCAGGCCCGGGACCTTGCTGTCCGGGGCAGCGTCCTTGTAGTACTCGACGCCCTGCACCAGCGAGGCGGCGCAGTTGCCCACGCCGGCGATGGCTACGCGAACCGAACCCATTCCGGTTGCTCCCTAAATGTTCTCGACGATTCCCCGCATCCTCGCGGGGTTTCAGGTGGTGGTGTCCTCGGACGGATCCGGTCCGGCGGCGCCCCGGTCACGGGACGGGCCTCCCGGTTCTCCCGGCGACGACGGGGCGGCGGGTCCGGGGGGCGTGTCGGCCCCCGGCTCACCGGGTGTCGGGCGACGTCCCCGTCGGTCGCGTCCTTCCCGCTCGCTCTCGATCAGCTCGTTGAGCCAGCGGACCTCGCGCTCCACGGACTCCATTCCGTGGCGCTGCAATTCGAGGGTGTAGTCGTCCAGCTTCTCGCGGGTGCGGGCCAGTGAGGCCCGCATGCGGTCCAGCCGCTCCTCCAGCCGACTGCGGCGTCCCTCCAGGACGCGCATCCGCACGTCCCGGGAGGTCTGGCCGAAGAAGGCGAAACGCACGCCGAAGTGCTCGTCCTCCCAGGCGTCGGGCCCGGTCTGGGCGAGCAGTTCCTCGAAACGCTCCTTGCCCTCGGCCGTGAGCCGGTAGACGATCCGCGCCCGACGCCCGGTGAGCGTGGCCGCGACGGCCTCCTCCGGGCCGTGGCCCGATTCCTCGGTCAACCATCCCTGCCGCACCAGGGTTTTCAGACACGGATACAGGGAGCCGTAGCTGAAGGCACGGAAGACGCCGAGGGAGGTGTTCAGTCGCTTGCGCAGCTCGTAGCCGTGCATCGGGGACTCGCGGAGCAGGCCGAGGACGGCGAACTCCAGCACACCGGAGCGTCTGCTCATGGGGAGTCGCCACCTCCGTCCGCATGTCGCCGTCGTACCCGTTCGTGCCGTGTGTCGTGCCGGTGACGGGGCGGGCGATCCTCCGTCGATCGCGCCCCGCTTCCGCCCCGGAGGGGCGGTGTACCGATCCGATGTATCGAATCGATACATCCAAACGATAGAACGCCGCGGAGGAGACGGCAAGAAGGACCCGGGGCAACGGCGGGGTGAAGGGGATCACATCCGGGATTCATCGCGCACGCATTGCCGCTTATGTCGGAAAAGCTGGTGAAACGCATGTTCTTTCCCTGCGTACGCTGGTGCCGTGCAGCACACGTCCGGGACAGCCGGGAACCACGGGGCGCGCGGAAGCGTCCTCCTCCGTGGTGTCGTGTGCCCCGAGCCGTTGGCTGAAGCACACATCGGGGGAGTGGAGTGGTCGGCGGCGACGGATACCGCCGGCCCCAGACGTCTGTGTCCGTCCTAGGAGAAGCTGTCCCATGAGCGAGCACCGTCGCAAGCCGCCGCAGTCGCGCGGCCGTCGCGCCGCGGGATCCTCCGGCCGCCGGGCCGCCCCGCCGCCCGCCGGACCCCGCGGGGGCCGGGAGACCACATCCGCCTTCGGCAGCGGAGGCGTGGAGGGGCCCCCGGGCGGACGGGCCGAGGCCCGCCGCGCCGCGCAGGGCGGTGGACGTCGCCGCGCCGCCGGCGGTGCCGCGGTGCTGGGCGCCGGCGGCGCGGCCGCCGCGCTCCCCGCGGGACGCTCCGCCCGGCGGCGCGCCCCGGAGATGCCGGCGAAGAAGCGGCTCATCGACTACCCCCGGGCCGGGAAGTACGGCGTGTGGCGCTGGATCCCGTCCTGGAAGCAGTGGCTCGCCGCCGCGATCGCCTGCTTCGGCATGATGCTCGGCATGGTCGGCCTGGCCTACGCCCTCGTGGACGTCCCCGACCAGAACGCGGCGGCCAAGCAGCAGAAGAACGTCTACCACTGGGCGGACGGCACCCAGATGGTGGTCGCCGGTGGCGGCGAGTTCAACCGGCAGAACATCCCGCTGGATCAGATGCCGACGCACCTGCAGGAGGCGGTGACCGTCGCCGAGAACCACACCTTCTGGGAGGACAGCGGTGTGGACCCGATGGGGATCGCCCGCGCGGTGGTCAACATGGCCCGCGGCGGCACCACCCAGTCCGGCTCGACCATCACCCAGCAGTACGTCAAGAACAACTTCCTCAGCCAGGAGCAGACCCTCGAGCGCAAGTTCAAGGAGCTGATGATCTCCATCAAGGTGGGGACCACGGTTGAGAAGAGGGACATCCTCGAGGGGTACCTGAACACCGCGTACTTCGGGCGCGGTGCCTACGGCATCCAGGCCGCCTCGCACGCCTACTACGGCAAGGACGCGGAGAAGCTGAACCCGAGCGAGGCCGCCTTCATGACCACCCTGCTCAAGGGCCCGGACTACTACGACCCGGCCGGTGGCACCCGGGGCGAGGCCGCCGCGCAGGAGAACCTGGAACGCGCCGCCGACCGCTGGGCCTGGGTGCTGAACCGCCGGATGGAGGTGGGCACCCTCGACCCCTCGGAGCGCGGGCAGTACACCGAGTTCCCGATGCCCAAGCCGCCGCGCACCGCCACCGAGAAGGCGGGCCAGATCGGCTACCTGACCGACCTCGTCGACGGCTACATCACCGCCAACGAGATCCTCACCGCCGAGGACCTGGCCCGCGGCGGCTACCAGATCCACACCACCTTCGACCGCCAGAAGATGACCGAGATGGAGAACGCGGTCAAGGAGGTCATGGAGAACTTCGACCCCGAGGAGCGGGAGGCCGACCGCTACGTGCAGTTCGGCGGCGCCGCGGTGGTGCCCGGGGACGGTGCGATCGTCGCCCTGTACGGCGGCGTCTCCGCCACCGAGCACTTCGTCAACAACGCCAACCGCGAGGACGTGCAGGTCGGTTCGACCTTCAAGCCCTTCGTGCTGGCGGCGGCGCTGCGCGACGGTGTCCGCGACCCGCTCAAGCCGGCCGACCAGCCGGACGACGCCCGCACCCCGCTCTCCCCGGAGAGCATCTACAACAGCGAGAACGGGCTCCTCATCGAGTACTGGAACGGTGAGGTCTGGAAGGGCGAGGACCCGGAGACCGGCGAGGAGGTGGAACTGCGCCAGAACAACTTCGAGGGCAACGAGGAGGGTGAGATCACCCTGCGTCGGGCCATGGAGGTCTCGGCCAACTCCCCCTTCGTACAGCTGGCCATGGACATCGGCATCGACCGGGTGGCCCGGGCCGCCGTCGACGCCGGCCTGCGCGAGGGCAGCCTCGGCGCCCACGACGACAGCGTCCCCTCCTTCGCCCTCGGCGTCTCCACCCCCAGCGCCATCCGGATGGCCGACGGCTACGCCACCTTCGCCGCCAGCGGCGAGCAGGCCGACCCGTACTCGGTGACCCGGGTGGAGGACAAGGACGGCGTCATCTTCGAGCACGAGACCACGCTCAAGCGGGTCTTCGACACCGCGGTGGCCGACAACGTCACCGACGTCCTGGTGGACGTGGTGGAGAACGGCACCGGCAAGCCCGCGCAGGCCCTCGGACGTCCGGTGGCCGCCAAGACCGGTACCACCGACGACAACGTCAGCGCCTGGTTCGTGGGGTACACCCCGCACCTGTCCACCGCGGTCGGCATGTTCCGCTACCCGCAGGAGATGGATGCGGGCGACCCGGACCGCCGGTTCATGTCCATGCAGGGCACCGGCGGCGTACCGAAGGTCCATGGCTCCGGCTTCCCGGCCGAGGTGTGGGTGAACTTCATGAAGGAAGCCACCAAGGACGACGAGAAGACCGCCTTCCCCGAGCCGCGCGACATCGGCGAGATCTGGTACGGCGGCGGGGCCCGCAGCCCGGAGCCCACGCCCACCGAGACGATCGAGGAGATCGAGGAGCCGGAGGAGACCGAGGAGCCGGAGGAGACCGAGGAGCCGGAGCCCGACCCGGAGCCGACCCGCGAGCCGGAGCCCGACCCGGATCCCACGGAGGGCACCGACCAGGGCAACAACAACGGCGGCAACAACGGCGGTTGGTGGAGCGGCGGCAACAACAACGGTGGTGGCAACAACACCGGTGGCACCACCGGCGGCGAGACCGGCGCCGACGGCGGCGGCGGGGACGCCGGTGATCCCGGCGGCGAGACCGGCGGCGCCGACGAGGGAACCACCGATCAACCCAGCGGCGGCCAGGGAGCCATCCTCGGCCGCAACAGCGGGGGCACCGGCTAGCCCGGTGCCCGGGGAACCGCGGCCCGACGGGATCGGGTCGCGGTCCTGATCGCCCGGCGAGGGGCCGTGCGGCAGGATGTGGGTCATGGTGCACAGCGACCCGCCGTCCTCCGCACGGCCCCTTCCGCGTGCCGGGGCCCCGGACGGGACGCCCGGGGCCGCGGATCCGGCGGGCCGGGAGGCGGGGCGGGATCCGGTGGCCGAGGCCGGCAGCGAGGTCATCGGGGGTCCGCGCGGCCGGCACGCCGGGGACTTCGTCGGCTGGTGGACGCCGCTGCGGGTGGTGGCGCTGACCTCGATCGGGATGTTCGCGCTGGGCATGGTGCAGAAGCTGCCCTGCTGGACCACCGGCTGGTTCCACGGGGCGGCCACCCAGTACACCCGGGCCTGTTACTCCGACATCCCCCACCTGTACCGGGCGCGCGGTTTCGCGGACGGCCTGATCCCCTATCTCGACCGCATCCCCGAGGAGTTGGGGGCGGGGATGGAGTTCCTGGAGTACCCGGTGCTGACCGGCGCCTTCATGGAGGCGGCGGCCTGGCTCACACCCGGCGGTGCGCAGACCTACCGTCCCGAGCAGTACTACTGGTCGGTGAACGCGGGGATGCTGATGATCTGCGCGGTGGTGATCGCGCTGTGCGTCTCCCGGATCCACCCCCGCCGCCCCCTGGACGGGCTGATGGTGGCGCTCTCGCCGGCACTCGCCCTCACCGCCACCATCAACTGGGACCTCTTCGCCGGCGCCCTGCTGCTCATCGGCCTCCTCCTGTGGTCCCGGAGCAGGCCGTTCGCGGCGGGGGTGCTGATCGGACTGGCGACCGCCGCCAAGTTGTACCCCCTGCTCGTACTGGGGCCTCTGCTGCTGCTGTGCCTGAGAGCCGGCCGCCTCCGCCCCCTGTTCGCCGTCTGCGGGGGAGCCGCGCTCTCCTGGACTCTGGTCAACCTGCCGGTGATGCTGGTGGCCCGGGAGGGATGGGCGACCTTCTACACCTTCAGCCGGGAGCGCTCGGTCGACTTCGGTTCGCTCTGGTTGCTGCTGGTCCAGCGCACGGACCTGGCCCTCGACACGGAGCGGGTGAACCTGCTGGCCACGGGGGCGACGCTGGCGGGGTGGGCGGTTCTGGCGGTGGTCACCTTCGTGGCCCCGCGTCGTCCGCGCCTGCCGCAGCTGGTCTTCCTGGCAGTGGCGATCTTCATCCTCTTCAACAAGGTGTACTCACCCCAGTACGTTCTGTGGCTGATCCCGCTGGCCGTCCTGGCCCGACCCCGGTGGCGGGACCTTCTGATCTGGCAGTCCGCGGAGGTGCTGTACTTCCTGGCGATCTGGATGTACCTGGCGCAGACCACCGGCGAGCCGGGCCTGCCCCGGGGCGGCTACCACCTCGCCATCGCCCTGCACCTGGCCGCCACCGCGTACCTGTGTCTGGTGGTCCTGCGGGACATCCTGCGGCCGGGCCGTGATCCGGTGCGCGCCGACGGGTCGGATGATCCGGCCGGGGGGACCCTGAACGGCGCGGCGGACCGCTTCGCCCTCCGCCCGCACATCCCCGCCCTCCCCTCGGAGCGGCGCGGGACCCCGCTCGCCGATGAGGGGGAGAGTCTTCCCCCCGTCCCGGCGCGCATCGTGTTTCACGTGAAACCACGCGCTCTGCTCCAAGGCATCATCGGCCGTCGTCGGCGGGCCGGCGGGCCTCCGGCCCGCTCCGCGCACGTCGCCGGACCGGTTCCTCCCGGCGCTTCACCGGCCTCCCGCGCCGCTCCCCCCGCCTCCCGGC
>NZ_VKHS01000171.1 GCF_014141525.1 Streptomyces calidiresistens | reverse complement strand
GTACGGAGGCGGTACGGGAGCGGCACCGGGGTCGGGCGGAGGGGCCGGATGCCGGACACGACCGTTCGGTTCCCGCCGGCACGGGAGCGGGAACCGGAATGAAAGCCGATCCTGACAGTCAAAGGGTCCTTCAACAAGGGATTCGGTTGTTTCTCTTTGGTTAAACGACGGATCCCATCGTCACGACCTTGCGCGCCCGACTCCGCTCGTGCACAGTGAACCGGGTGGCCCGAGACTCCAGACACACGACCAGCCGCCCCCCGCTCGACCGGGTGTCGCTGGGCATCATCGAGCAACTGCAGCAGGACGGCCGCCGTTCCTACGCAGCCATCGGGAAGGCCGTCGGCCTCTCCGAGGCGGCGGTGCGGCAGCGGGTGCAGAAGCTGCTCGACCAGGGTGCGATGCAGATCGTGGCGGTCACCGACCCGCTCACCGTGGGCTTCCTGCGGCAGGCGATGGTCGGGATCAACGTCGAGGGCGACCTGGAACCGGTCGCGGACGCGCTGGCGGAGATGGACGAGGTGGACTACGTCGTCGTCACCGCCGGCTCGTTCGACCTGTTGGTCGAGATCGTCTGCGAGGACGACGACCACCTGCTCGAGATGATCAGCAAGCGCATCCGCACCCTGCCGGGCGTGCGATCCACCGAGAGCTTCGTCTATCTCAAGCTGCGCAAGCAGACCTACGCATGGGGAACCCGATAGCCGTGAGCACGGAACCGCTTCAGACCACCGTCCCCTCGCCCTCCGACCCGCCGTCGCCCGCCGGGGGCGGAGCCGGCCCCGGCGCGGCCCGGGACCACCTGTGGATGCACTTCACCCGCATGTCGTCCTACGCGCAGGCGCCGGTTCCCACCATCGTGCGGGGCGAGGGCGTCCATGTCTTCGACGACCGGGGCCGCCGCTACATCGACGGTCTCGCCGGGCTGTTCGTCGTCCAGGCGGGCCACGGCCGGGCCGAACTCGCCGAGGCCGCCGCCGCCCAGGCCCGCGAGCTGGCCTTCTTCCCCGTGTGGTCCTACGCCCACCCCCCGGCGGTGGAACTGGCGGAGCGCCTGGCCCACCACGCCCCGGGCGACCTCAACAAGGTCTTCTTCACCACGGGGGGCGGCGAGGCGGTGGAGACGGCCTGGAAACTGGCCAAGCAGTACCACCGGCTGACCGGCGGCACCGGTCGCTACAAGGTCATCTCCCGGGCGGTGGCCTACCACGGCACCCCGCACGGCGCGCTGTCCATCACCGGCCTGCCGGCCCTGCGCGCCCCTTTCGAACCCCTGGTGCCCGGCGCCCACAAGGTGCCCAACACCAACATCTACCGGGCGCCGATCCACGGCGACGACCCCGAGGCGTTCGGCCGTTGGGCGGCGGACCGCATCGAGGAACAGATCCTCTTCGAGGGACCGGAGACCGTGGCGGCCGTCTTCCTGGAGCCGGTGCAGAACGCCGGTGGCTGTTTCCCCCCGCCGCCCGGGTACTTCGCCCGGGTCCGGGAGATCTGCGACCGGTACGGCGTGCTGCTCGTCTCCGACGAGGTGATCTGTGCCTTCGGCCGGCTGGGCACGATGTTCGCCTGTGACAAGTTCGGCTACGTCCCGGACATCATCACCTGCGCCAAGGGGATGACCTCCGGCTACTCCCCGATCGGGGCCGCGATCGTCTCCGACCGGATCGCCGAGCCGTTCTTCCGCGAGGACAACGTCTTCGCGCACGGCTACACCTTCGGGGGTCACCCGGTGTCGGCCGCCGTCGCCCTCGCCAACCTGGACCTCTTCGAGCGCGAGGGGCTCAACCGGCACGTGCTGGAGAAGGAGGCCGACTTCCGGGCCACCCTGGAACGGCTGCTGGACCTGCCGATCGTCGGCGACGTGCGGGGGGACGGCTTCTTCTACGGCATCGAACTGGTCAAGGACCGTGCCACGAAGGAGACGTTCACCGAGGAGGAGTGCGAGCGGGTCCTGTACGGCTTCCTGTCCGGGGCACTGTTCGAGGCCGGTCTGTACTGCCGCGCCGATGACCGGGGTGACCCGGTGGTACAGCTCGCCCCGCCGCTGATCAGCGACCAGGCGGTGTTCGACGAGATCGAGCAGATCCTGCGGTCCGTGCTCACCAAGGCGTGGTCGATGCTGTGACCACGACCTCGTGACCGCCCCGTCGCCTCCCCTCCCGTCGACCGGGAGGGGAGGCGACGGGCGTTCAGCGACGCGGGACCAGCCGGGTGAAGTCGGCCCCCGCGATCCCGCCCGCGGTGACCCGGACCACCGCGGTCCGGGGGCCGGAGGCGCCCGCCGGCGGGTCGAGCGTCACCAGGTACCGGCCCACCGGGAGATGGACCAGGCCGAAGCGGCCCGATCCGTCGGTGCGCGCCTCGAGCGTTCCACCGGAGCCGCCGGCGTTCCCGGCGAGGGGACGGACCGTCACCCGGGCGCCGTCCAGCGGCGTGCCGTCGCGCAGGGCGACCGTCCCGGCGAGGTGGCCGTCGGTCGGTCGTTCCTTCCACTCCATCCCCGGCACCCCGGTCCGCCCCGCGAGCGGAGCGTCCGGACCGGTGGTCAGGGCTCTCGCCAGAGCCGCCCGTTCCGCCGCCCGGTTCGCCGCGGAACCGTCCACGTGCGCGGAGCTCGGATTGGCGTAGGAGTATCCGCTCCACCCGGCGGCCGTGTTGCCGGCGGCGGTGGGCGTCAGGGCGATCCGGGCCTGCTCCACGCTCTCGGCGATCGGATTCAGGTACAGCGCGGGACCGTTGACGGCCTGGCGGTCGGCCTGGTGGTCGGCCAGGAACTCCGACCACTCGGCGAACATCGCGGCCTGGTCGGGCACCCACTGCCGCTTGTAGTTCATCGCGACCACGGTGTCCACGATGCCCTCCTCCAGCCACCCGGCCCAGTCCTGGAGGACCTCGGTGTAGGGCCGGGAGGTCTCCCAGCCCCCCGTGGCCCCGGGACCGTGGCCGTAGGTGATGGCGTTGACCGAGAGCCGGACCGTCGGGTCCTCCTCCCACAACCCCAGGTACAGCCGCCGCACCAGCCCCGTCACCTGGTCGCGCCGCCAGGTGGTCCACTCCCCGTCGGCGGGGTGGGGCGTGTCGACGCGTCCGGTGGCGGCGCGGAAGCGGGCGAGGGAGACCTCGTTGTACCCCCAGTCGCTGCGGCCGGTCGCCGCGCTGCCGTCGGGGTGGCGGATGTAGTCGAGGTTGATCCCGTCCAGGTCGTACTCGCGGACCAGGCCCCGCACCGCCTCGACGATGTGGTCGACGGCCGCCGGGTGGCCGGGGTCGATGTAGGAGTTCGCCCCGATCATCTCGGTGCCGTCGGCCCGGCGGTTGAGCCAGCGCTCGGCCCCCTCGGCGGAGGGACCGTGCCGGTTGAAGGCGTGTTCCGGGGAGCGCGGCGGGGTGGCGCTGTTCCACAGGGTGTTGACGTTGACCCAGGCGTGCACCTCCAGGCCCGCCGCACGGGCCTGCCGGATCACCTCGTCCAGCGGGTCGTAGGGGGCGGGGTCGATGGCGGCGTCGGTGCGGGGGTACAGGGAACGGTTGCAGAAGCAGTCCCAGCGACGGGAGATCTGCACGATGAGGGCGTTGGCGTTCACCGCCAGGGCGTCCTCGATCACCGCGCCCACCCGGGCGGGGCTCTGGACGCCCTCGTTGAAGGCGTCCACCCAGTAGCTGCGCCACTGGTCGGGAACGCCGGAGGGGTCCGTTTCGGAGGCGGAGGCGGCGGGGTGCGTCGGTGGGGTGGGTGTCCCGGGCGTTGCGGCGGCACCGGCTGGGGAGGCGAGCAGCGGGACGGTCAACAGTCCGAGGACGGACAGCGGAACGAGCACGATCCGGCGCATGGGGTCCCTTCGAGAGGTCCGGACGACGGCGGCCGCGCCGCGCGACCGGGCCGGCGGCCGGGACCCGGGGCGCCGTGACAATTTAGTTCGCCCCGGGGGCGCAGTCCAGACGGAAACTTTCACCGATTCGCGTGTCGGCCCTCCGGGTGGCCCCCAACGCCCCGACGCGACCGCCGATCCGGCGCCGGGTCACCCCTCCGGGGCCGGGGCCTCCCACCGATCCCCCGCCTCCCCGGGCGGCAGCGCCACCGTCTCGGCGGGGTCGAACCGGATCCGGACGACCTCCCCCTCCTCCGGGGCCCCGCGCAGGGGACAGGCCGCCTCGACGGTCGGCCCGCGCTCCGGCCGCAGCACCAGCACCACGTGATCGCCGCGGAAGGTGCGACCGGTGACCACGCACCGCGGGGTCGCCGTCCCGGCCCCCGCGCCGGCGTCCCCCGCGCCGGCGTCGTCCACGGGGTCGGTGGCCCCACCGATGATCCGCACCCCACCGGGGCGCACCAGCAACTGCGCACGCCCCCGCCACGTCTCCGGAAGCCCCGAGGACCCGGTGCCCGGAACCGGGTCGAACGGGATCTCCCCCCAGGGGGAACGCACCCGCCGCTCCCCCACCGCCTCCACCGGCACCAGGTTGCGGAACCCCAGGAAACGGGCCACGAAGGCGGAGGCCGGCCGCTGCCACACCTCCACCGGCGTGCCGACCTGCGCCACCCGGCCACGCTCCATCACCACCAGCCGGTCCGCCATCGCGAACGCCTCGCCCTGATCGTGGGTCACCGCCAGCACCGTCGTACCCAGGGTCCTGAACAGCGCCCGCAACTCCACGGCCAGTCGCTCCCGCAGGTCCCGGTCCAACTGCCCCAGCGGCTCGTCCAGCATCAGCACCCGGGGCTCCGGCGCCAGGGCCCGGGCCAGTGCAACCCGCTGCTGCTCACCGCCCGACAACGACGCCGGGGCACGTCCGCCGGCCTCCGGGAGCCCCACCAACCGGAGCAGTTCCTCCGCCCGGGCACGCGCCGTCGCCCGGTCCGTGCCGCGCATCCGCAGTCCGAACAGGACATTGCCCAGCACGTCGCGCTGCGGGAACAGCTGATGGTCCTGGAACATCAGCCCCACCCCCCGACGGTGCGCCGGCACCCGCGCCTGGTCCCGCCCCTCCAACAGCACCCGTCCCCCGTCCGGTCGCCGCAATCCGGCGACCACCCGCAGCAGGGTGGACTTCCCGCTGCCGCTGGGGCCCAGCACGCACACCGTCCGTCCGGCCGGCACCTCCAGATCCACCCCGTCCACCGCCGGGGGGCCCTGCGCCCCGGCGAAACGGACGGTGATGCCCTCCAGGCGCAGCAGCGGCCCGTCGGTGGTTCCGGTCGTTCCCATGTTCGTTCTCCCGTCGTGCCCCGGCGCTGCCGGTCCGGAACGACCGCACGGGTCGCCCGCACCGCCCGGGGCGGAACCGTCAGAAGGCACCCGACCGCAGCGGCCGGATCCGCTCCAGTGCCAGCAGGACCGTCGCGCAGACCACCATCAGGATGGTGCTCAGGGCCATCGCCTGCCCGTAGGTCAGTTCCCCCGCCCGTCCCAGCAGACGGGCCACCGCCACCGGCAACGTCGGGGCGTCCGGCCGCGCGATGAAGACCGTGGCCCCGAACTCCCCCATCGACACCGCGAAGGCGAAGCCCGCCGCGAGCAGCAGCGCCCGCCGCACCAGGGGAAGATCCACTTCCCGCCACACCCTCCACGGCGAGGCCCCCAGCACGGTCGCCGCCTCCCGCAGCCGGTCGTCCACCGCGCGCAGCACCGGCAGCATCACCCGGACCACGAACGGCACCCCCACCAGGGCCTGGGCGATCGGCACCAGCACCCAGGAGGAACGCAGGTCCAGGGGCGGGGCGTCCAGGGCGATGAGGAAACCGAAGCCGACGGTCACCGCCGACGTGCCCAGCGGCAGCATCAACAACGCGTCGAACCCCCGCACCAGGCGTCCGGCCCGGCGGGTGAGCGCCGCTGCCGCGAGACCGCCGACCACCAGCGCGATCAGGGTGGCCACCGCCGCGTAGCGCAGCGAGTTGCCCACCGCCTCCATCGGTGCCACCGGGAAGGTGCCACCGCCGTCGAGGAACAGGGCCCGGTAGTGGTCCAGCCCCCACCCCCCGCCGGGCACCGACAGCGAGCGCTCCACCAGCACCGCCGGCGGCAGGAGCAGGAGCAGTCCGATGACCAGCAGCACCCACCCCAGCAACAGGCGCTGTCCCACCCCGCGGGGCGGCCGGGCCGGATCCACCGTGCCGGTCAGACCGAGCCCCGTCTCCCGCCGGCGCACCGTGCGGGCGTGCACCAGCAGCATCACCGACACCGCGGCGAACTGCACGATGCTCAGCACCGCCGCCGTCGGCAGGTCCAGCAACTGGGCGGTCTGCCGGTAGATCTCCACCTCCAGGGTCGCCAGCCGGGGGCCGCCCAGGATGAGCACGGCCCCGAAGGAGGTGAAGGTGAACAGGAAGACCATCAGCGCGGCGGCGGCCACCGACGGGGCCAGCGCGGGCAGTGTGATCCGCCACCAGGCGGTGAACCGGCCCGCCCCCAGGACGCGGGCGGCATCCTCCTGCCGCGGGTCCAGTTGCTCCCACATCCCGCCGACGGTGCGCACCACCACGGCGTAGTTGAAGAAGACGTGGGCCAGGAGGATCGCCCACACCGTACCGTCCAGGCGGACACCGAACAGGTCGTCGAGCAGACCGCCGCGCCCCACCAGGGCGAGGAACGCCGACCCGGCGACCACGGTGGGCAGCACGAAGGGCACGGTGACCACGGCCCGCAGCAATCGGCGGCCGGGGAAGTCCAGGCGGGCCAGCGCCCAGGCCCCGGGCAGGGCCAGGAGGAGGGTCAACAGGGTGGAGGCGGCGGCCTGCCACACCGTGAACCACACCACCTGGCCGATGCCCGGATCGGAGAGCACCTCCACCACCCGACCCGGCCGCCAGGCGCCGTCCTCGCGCAGCCCCCGCGAGACGATCGCGGTCACGGGGTACACGAAGAAGACCGCCAGGAAGGCGACCGGAAGGGCGATCAGCCCGCAGCGCGCGGCCCGCCCGCGGGCGGCCGGGCTCACCGCAGGACCAGTGCCGTCCAGTCGTCCACCAGGGAGGCGCGGTTCTCGGCGATGACCGCGGGGTCGAGGGTGTACGGGTCCTCGACGACCACGCCGTACTCGGTGAAGACCTCCGGCAGTTCCACGTCCGTCCGGGCCGGGTTGACGAACATCGTCAGCGGCAGGTCCTCCTGGAAGGGCTCGGAGAGCATGAAGTCGATCAGGGCCCGACCCCCCTCGGGGTTCTCCGCGCCGGAGAGGAGCCCGGCGAACTCCACCTGGCGGAAGCAGGTGCCGGTGGACACCCCGGTGGGGGCCTCCTCCGGGTCGGGGTCGGAGCCGAAGATCACCTCGGCCGGCGGGCTGGTGGCGTAGGAGACCACCAGCGGACGGTCACCGCCGCCGGAGCCGGAGAAGTGGTCGTAGTACGCCTGCTCCCACCCGTTGACGACCTCGACACCGTTGTCGACCAGGCTCTGCCAGTAGTCCTGCCAGCCGTCCTCGCCGAAGGCGGCGACGGTGCCCAGCAGGAAGCCCAGGCCGGGTGAGGAGGTGGCGGGGTTCTGCACGACCAGCAGGTCGGCCATGGCCGGGTCGGCGAGGTCCTCCAGGGTCTCGGGCGGCTCGATGCCCTCCTCCTCGAACCAGGCGCGGTCCCAGTTGACGCAGATGTCCCCGGTGTCGATCGGGGTGACGGAGCGACCGCCGTCGGGCGGCAGCAACTCGTCGGGGACGGCGTCCAGACCGGCGGCCTCGTACTCCTCGAAGACGCCCTCGTCCACGGCCCGGGACAGCAGGGTGTTGTCCACCCCGAACAGGACGTCCGCCTGCGGGTTGCCGGCGGTCAGCACGGCCTGGTTGACCATCACCCCGGCGTCACCGCCGCGCACGATGACGACCTCGTGGCCGGTTTCCTCCGTGAAGCGCTCCAGCACCTCCTCCGAGATGTCGAAGGAGTCGTGGGTGAGCAGGGTGACCGGGGCTGCGGCGGTGTCGGTGCCCTCCCCGTCGCCCCCGGTGGGGGCACCCTCGCCGTCGCCCGACCCGCAGCCGGCGAGCAGGGCGACGCCGAGGCAGGCGGCGAGAGCGGTGGTGGCCGTGCGGTTCATGGTGCGGGACCTCGGCGTTCGTGTCGGCCCGGACCGGAGGGCGCGCACGGCAGCACGGGAGAGAATCCGAACTTCCTACCCTGCGGCACGAGGCCGCTCGGGCGAGGTTCAAAGGGTCTGCGGCCGGTGTGCCGCACTCTCAGCGCTGCGAGCGCTCCCCTGTCGGGCGGTGGACGGACACCCGGATCGGGCGCCTGTTCGACGGTCACCCTAACCCGGGGGTCGGTTCCGTCCGACGGCGCCCCCGTGGGGTGGGGCGGCCCCCACGGGCCGCCCCACCCCACGGGC
>NZ_VKHS01000170.1 GCF_014141525.1 Streptomyces calidiresistens | reverse complement strand
CACCCCGCCCGGTGCGTGAGACTGGACACCCGAGGGACACCCCGGCACGCCGCCCCCACCCCGGGCGGATCCCGGGCCACTGCGAAAGGCGAGGTCACATGGTGAGTGCGCGTCCGCTGAAGGTGGCGCTGTTGGGCTGCGGAGTCGTCGGCTCGCAGGTGGCCCGCCTGATGACGACGCACGCGCACGACCTCGCCGCCCGGATCGGCGCCCCCGTCGAGCTGGCCGGTGTGGCGGTCCGCCGCCCCGACCGGCTGCGCGAGGGCGTGCCGCCGGAGCTGGTCACCACCGACGCCGCCGCGCTGGCCGCCCGCGAGGACATCGACGTCGCGGTCGAGGTCATCGGCGGCATCGAGCCCGCCCGCTCGCTGATCGCCACCGCCTTCGAGGCCGGCGCCAGCGTGGTGACCGCCAACAAGGCGCTGCTCGCCGAGGACGGCCCCGCGCTCTACGCGATGGCCGAGAAACACGGCGCGGACCTCTACTACGAGGCCGCCGTCGCCGGCGCCATCCCCCTGCTGCGTCCGCTGCGCGAGTCGCTGGCCGGCGACACCGTCAACCGGGTGCTGGGCATCGTCAACGGCACCACCAACTTCATCCTCGACCGGATGGAGACCTCCGGCGCCGGCTACGGCGAGGCGCTCGCCGAGGCGACCGCCCTGGGCTACGCGGAGGCCGACCCGACCGCCGACGTCGAGGGCTTCGACGCCGCCGCCAAGGCCGCGATCCTCGCCGGCATCGCCTTCCACACCCGGGTCCGGCTGGACGACGTGCACCGCGAGGGCCTGACCGAGGTCACCGCCGCCGACATCGCCTCCGCCCGCCGGATGGGCTGCACCGTCAAGTTGCTGGCGATCTGCGAGCGGGCCGCCGACGGCCGCTCGGTCACCGCCCGCGTCCACCCGGCGATGATCCCGCTGACCCACCCGCTGGCCTCGGTCCGGGAGGCGTACAACGCGGTGTTCGTGGAGGCCGATTCCGCCGGGCGACTGATGTTCTACGGGCCCGGCGCCGGCGGCGCCCCCACGGCCTCCGCCGTCCTCGGCGACCTCGTCGCGGCCTGCCGCAACAAGGTCACCGGTGCGCGCGGCCCGGGAGAATCGGCGTACACGCAGCTCCCGGTGGCCCCGATGGGCGAGGTGGTGACCCGCTACCACATCAGCCTGGACGTGGCCGACAAACCGGGTGTGCTCTCGCAGGTGGCGGCGGTCTTCGCGGACCACGACGTGTCGATCGACACCGTCCGCCAGCAGGGCAAGGACGGCGAGGCGTCCCTCGTGGTGGTCACCCACCGCGCGCCGGACGCGGCGCTGTCGGCCACCGTCGACACCCTGCGCGGCCTGGACACCGTGCGCGGGGTGGCGAGCATCATGCGGGTCGAAGGGGAATGACGAAAGCAGTGGACACCATGGACGTGACACGCGAGACCGGGGCGGCCCCCGCCCCCCGTACCACCGGCCGGCAGTGGCGCGGTGTGATCGAGGAGTACCGGGACCGGCTGCCGGTCGGCCCGGACACGCCCGTGGTGACGCTGCGCGAGGGCGGGACGCCGCTGGTGCCCGCGCAGGTGCTCTCCGAGCGCACCGGCTGCGAGGTCCACCTGAAGGTGGAGGGCGCCAACCCCACCGGGTCTTTCAAGGACCGGGGCATGACGATGGCGATCACCGCCGCGAAGGAGGCCGGTGCCAAGGCGGTGATCTGCGCCTCCACCGGCAACACCTCGGCCTCGGCCGCCGCCTACGCGGTGCGCGCGGGCATGGTGTGCGCGGTGCTGGTGCCCACGGGCAAGATCGCGCTGGGCAAGATGGGGCAGGCGCTGGTGCACGGCGCCCGCATCCTGGAGGTCGAGGGCAACTTCGACGATTGCCTCACCCTGGCCCGCGACCTGTCCGACCGTTACCCGGTGGCGCTGGTCAACTCGGTGAACCCGGTGCGCATCGAGGGGCAGAAGACCGCCGCCTTCGAGATCGTGGACATGCTCGGCGACGCCCCCGACATCCACGTGCTGCCGGTCGGCAACGCCGGGAACATCACGGCCTATTGGAAGGGGTACCGGGAGTACGCCGCCGACGGGCCGGCGACCCGCACCCCGCGCATGTGGGGGTTCCAGGCCTCCGGCGCGGCGCCGATCGTGCGCGGCGAGCCGGTGAAGGAGCCGTCCACGATCGCCACCGCCATCCGGATCGGCAACCCCGCCTCCTGGGCGCAGGCCGAGCGGGCCCGCGACGAGTCGGGCGGGCTGATCGAGGCCGTCACCGACCGTCAGATCCTGGCCTCCTACCGGCTGTTGGCGGCCCGGGAGGGCGTGTTCGTGGAGCCGGCGTCGGCGGCCTCGGTGGCGGGGCTGCTCAAGGCGGCCGACGAGGGCCGGGTGGAGCCGGGGCAGCGGATCGTCTGCACGGTGACCGGCAACGGCCTGAAGGACCCGGACTGGGCGGTGGCGGGCGCGCCGCAGCCGGTGCGGGTGCCGGTGGACGCCGAGGCCGCGGCGCGCCGGCTCGAACTGGTCTGACCCGTCCTCCTCCCCGGGTGGGCCGTTCCACCGGTCCGCCCGGGGGCCGGTCCGTCCCGGGTCGGGTCTCCGGGGCCGGGTGTCCGGGACGGATGTCGCGGCGGCACCCCTCGTCCACCGGGTGCGGACCCCGGCGATCGAGGGGGCCGACACCGCCCGGGAGCGGGCGTGTCCGGGTGAATCCGGGCGGGCCGCCCGGCGTCGCCGACGGCCGGGGCGCGCCCGCCCGGCGGCGGAGGTGCCGTCACCCGCGGACGGACGTTTGTTCCGGCGTTCGGCGGGGGAAGCTCCCGGCGAGTCGGTCCGGGGAGGATGCGGGCCGACCCGACGCCGTTCGCGGTGGTTCGGGGAGACCGGTCCCCTCCGGGGCCGGTGGTCGGGGTACGACCCGATGTCGGCGACACGTCGGCGGTTGGCGGGTACGCCCTGTATCGCCCCTGAACCTTCCTTCGATAGGCTGGTCTTCGTTCCGGCGCGGGGTCTCCGCCGTGCCCGGTCCGGTGGCGTTCCCGCGGGACGACCGGACGGGCCGTTCGCGGGTCCCCGACCACGTGCGCCGGCGCCGCCCCACCCCCGCCTCCCGGACGGTCGGGCACCCCCGCACATGTCGAAATCACCGCATGCGTGTGAAGTCGCACCCGTTTCGAACAAGGAGCGTCATCGACCGATGGCCCATCCCGCCTTCCGTGCCGCCCCCGTGCGGGTTCGGGTGCCCGCGACCAGCGCGAATCTGGGGCCCGGCTTCGACGCCCTCGGTCTGGCGCTGGGCCTGTACGACGACGTGGTGGTCCGCGTCGCCGACTCGGGACTGAACATCGACATCGCCGGTGAGGGCGCCGACACCCTGCCGCGCGACGAGAAGCACCTGCTGGTCCGGTCGATGCACACCGCCTTCGAGGTGCTCGGCGGTCGCCCGCACGGCCTGGACGTGGTGTGCGCCAACCGCATCCCGCACGGCCGGGGCCTGGGCTCCTCCTCCGCCGCGATCTGCGCGGGCCTGATCGCCGCCCGGGCCGTGACCCCGGGCGGGGAGAGCCGCCTGGACGACACGGCCCTGCTGGAGCTGGCCACCGAGATCGAGGGTCACCCCGACAACGTCGCCGCCTGTCTGCTGGGCGGCTTCACCCTGGCCTGGGGCGAGGGCGGCGCGACCCGGGCGATCCGCATGGACCCCGACCCCTCCCTGGTGCCGGTGGTGTTCGTGCCGGCCGAGCCGCTGCTCACCGAGACCGCCCGGGGCCTGCTGCCGCGCACCGTCCCGCACGCCGACGCGGCGCTCAACGCGGGCCGGGCCGCCCTGCTGGTGGAGGCGATCACCCGCCGTCCCGAGCTGCTGCTGCCCGCCACCGAGGACCGCCTGCACCAGGAGTACCGGGCGCCGGCCATGCCGGGCAGCGCCGAGCTGGTGGCCCGTCTGCGGGCCGACGGGGTACCGGCGGTGATCTCGGGCGCCGGCCCGACCGTGCTGGCGCTGGCGGCCGACGGCGAGGCGGACAAGGTCTCCCGTTCCGCCGGTGAGGGCTGGACCGCCAACCGGCTGGCCCTGGACACCGCCGGCGCGAGAGTGCTTCCGCTGACCGGGAGCGGCGAGTGAGCCGCGGTTCGCGGACCGATCGGGCCCCGGCGGCGCGTCATCCGCGCCCCGCCCGGGGCGAGGTGCTCCGTTGGGGGGAGAGGGGGAATGCCGGCGGTATCCGGTAGTGTTAATCTCAGGACCGCACGTACCGTCCTCACGGAGTGTGCCCGGGGATCGCCTCCGCGGGACGTCCCGGAAGCCTCCCGGGGCCCCGCCGACGTCACCCCGACAACGACCCGGGGAACCGCCCGCTCTGCCCGGGCGTCCAGGACGGCACGTCCCGGCGGACCCTTTCGAGGTACCGCCCTTCTTCCGGAAATCTCCGCCCGCGCCGGCAGCCCGCCGGACGGAGCCGGGTACGCCCCGGAAACCGGTGCGCCCCACGCCGGGTGACCCACCCGGCCGATCGAGCCGCACCGGACCGCACCGAATCTTCCCGCCACACACCGAAGAGGGCGGGACCACCGCCCCGGCACGGCCCGCGCAAACGGGACCGCCGCCGGACAGCACGACCGGTCGCCGAGCCACACAGGCCGACGTCCGCTCCAGGGAAGGACCCTTCGTGAGCGACACCACCGATCTGATGGGCGTGAGTGCCGACAGCGCCGACAGGACCGCCGGGGACACCGGCGCGTCCGCGACGGAAGCCTCCGCCGCCACCCGTGCGCCCCGGCGCCGACGCTCCGGCACCGGCCTCGAGGGCATGGTGTTGGCCGAACTCCAGCAGTTGGCCTCGAAGCTCGGTATCCGCGGCACCGCCCGGATGCGCAAGAGCCAGTTGATCGAGGTGATCAGGGAGAAGCAGGGCGAGTCCGGCTCGTCCGCCCCGGCCGCTCCCGCCGAGCAGGCCCCCGCCGCCGTCCCGGCCGAACAGGCCGAGAAGCCGCGCCGTCGGGCCACCTCGCGCACCCGCACCGGGGACACCGGCGATCAGCAGATCGACATTCCCGGTCAGTCCGAGGCCCCGGCCGAGGCCGCGCCGGTCCGGGAGGCGAACCGCGAGGCCGCGCAGCAGGACGCCGGCCAGGACGGTCGCGCCGAGGGCCGTCGGGACTCCCGCTCCGAGGAGCAGTCCGGCGGTCGCGAGGACGGGCGCCAGGGCGGCAAGCGCGAGCGTCGCGGCAAGAACGCCGGTCAGGACGCCGCCGGTCGCCAGGGCAACCGCGAGGACCGGGGCAACCGCGAGGACCGGGGAAGCCAGGGCCAGGGCAACCAGGGCAAGGGCAACCGGGACGACCGCCAGGGCCAGGGAGAGGGCAAGGGCAACCGCGGGGACCGTGACAGCCGCGGCAACCGCGACAACCGCGACAACCGCGACAACCGGGACGACCGCGACGACGACTTCGACGGCGGCCGGCGGGGCCGGCGCGGGCGCTACCGCGACCGGCGCGGGCGCCGGGGCCGCGAGGAGGGCGGCAACGAGCCGCAGATCGCCGAGGACGACGTCCTGATCCCGGTCGCGGGCATCCTCGACATCCTCGACAACTACGCGTTCGTGCGCACCTCCGGCTACCTGCCGGGCCCCAACGACGTGTACGTCTCCCTCGCCCAGGTCCGCAAGAACGGCCTGCGCAAGGGCGACCACGTCACCGGCGCGGTCCGCCAGCCCCGCGAGGGCGAGCGCCGCGAGAAGTTCAACGCGCTGGTGCGCCTGGACTCGGTCAACGGCATGGCGCCGGAGTCCGGCCGGGGCCGTCCGGAGTTCAACAAGCTCACCCCGCTGTACCCGCAGGAGCGGCTGCGGCTGGAGAGCGACCCGGGCGCGCTGACCACCCGGATCATCGACCTGGTCTCGCCGATCGGCAAGGGCCAGCGCGGTCTGATCGTGGCCCCGCCGAAGACCGGCAAGACCATGATCATGCAGGCCATCGCGAACTCCATCACCCGGAACAACCCCGAGTGCCACCTGATGGTGGTGCTGGTGGACGAGCGTCCGGAGGAGGTCACCGACATGCAGCGGTCGGTCAAGGGCGAGGTCATCTCCTCGACCTTCGACCGCCCCGCCGAGGACCACACGGTCGTCGCCGAGCTGGCGATCGAGCGGGCCAAGCGCC
Organism: Streptomyces calidiresistens; assembly: GCF_014141525.1. Classification (GTDB taxonomy): domain Bacteria; phylum Actinomycetota; class Actinomycetes; order Streptomycetales; family Streptomycetaceae; genus Streptomyces; species Streptomyces calidiresistens. The sequence continues at coordinate 2,197 of NZ_VKHS01000170.1, read as the reverse complement.
TGGTGGAGCTGGGCCACGACGTCATCGTGCTGCTGGACTCCATCACCCGTCTGGGCCGCGCCTACAACCTGGCGGCCCCGGCCTCGGGCCGGATCATGTCCGGTGGTGTGGACTCCACCGCCCTGTACCCGCCGAAGAAGTTCTTCGGCGCGGCGCGCAACATCGAGGACGGCGGTTCGCTGACCATCCTCGCGACCGCGCTGGTGGAGACCGGCTCCCGCGCCGACGAGGTGATCTTCGAGGAGTTCAAGGGCACCGGCAACATGGAGCTCAAGCTCGACCGGAAGCTCGCCGACAAGCGGATCTTCCCGGCCGTGGACGTGGACGCCTCCGGCACCCGCAAGGAGGAGATCCTGATGGGCAGCGAGGAGCTGGCCGTCGTCTGGAAGCTCCGCCGGGTCCTGCACGCGCTGGACCAGCAGCAGGCGATCGAGCTGCTGCTGGACAAGATGAAGCAGACCAAGTCCAACGGCGAGTTCCTCATGCAGATCCAGAAGACGACCCCGTCGCCGGGCAACGGCGGGGACTGATCCCGGATCGGCCCGCGGAACCCACCGCGTCGGCCCGCACCGCACCGTCCCGACCGGCCCGTCCCCTCACGGGGGCGGGCCGGTCGGGCGTTTTCCGAGGGGTTCGGGGTAGGCGGGGGGACGGGAGATCGGAGGCCCCGAGGGCACGGTGTGTCGTGCCTCCCGGGGCCTCGACCTGCGTGAACGCGGTGCGGGCCGGCCGTGCCGACGCGCGGGGGCGCCTGTGTGGTCCGACAATGTGGTGATACCCCGGAGGGGGCTGTAGTGCCGGGTCGCCGGGGTACCGGTGGCACGGCGGAGAGCCGAGGCGAGGATGGCGGAGCGTGCCGAGGAGACGGCGGGGGAGCGGGACCCTTCGGGCCGCACCCGGCGGTTCCGGCTCCCGCGCCGGCGGTGGATCGTGGCGGTGGCCGTCCCGCTGGCGGTGCTCCTGGTCGCCGGGGTCACCGCGGGCACCCTGTGGATGCGACTGGACCGCAACATCGGCGAGGTGGACATCGACACCGCGCCCGAGGCCGACCGTCCCCGCGACCTGCCCAACGGCTCCCTGACCATCCTGGTGCTGGGCTCCGACGCCCGTCCCGGCACCGGGGAACCGGAGGACCCCGACGACGGCACGGCGGGCGGCGGCGGGGAGGACGAGGAGCGAGGGGGCGACGACACCGGGATGACGGTGAACGCCTCCGACTCCGAGGACGACGGGGACACCGGGGACGACGGGGACACGGCGGACGACGGGGACGACGCGCGCGCCGATGCCGCGATGATCGTCCACATCGCGGCCGACCGCACCACCGCATCCGTGGTCTCGATACCGCGCGACACCCTGGTCCACCGCCCCGAGTGCGTCCGCCCCGACGGCTCCACCGCCCCCGCCGAGGACCGCGCGATGTTCAACGAGGCGCACGCCGTCGGCGGCCCGGTCTGCGCGGTGCGCACGGTGGAGGAGCTGACCGGCATCCGCATGGACCACTACGTCGAGGTCGACTTCGAGGGCTTCGAGAAGATCATCGACGAACTGGGCGGGGTCGAGGTCACCGTCACCCGCGCCGTCCGCGACCGGCACAGCGGCCTGGACCTCGCCGAGGGCACCCACATGCTGGACGGCGGCGACGCGCTGGCCCTGGTGCGCACCCGCAAGACCGTCGGCGACGGCAGCGACCTGGGGCGCATCCAACTCCAGCACGCCTTCCTGCGGGCCCTGATGGTCCGCGTCGCCGACCTGAACCTCTTCGACAGCCCGCGTCGGGTCTACCGCCTCGCCGACACCACCACCTCGGCGATCACCACCGACACCGGCCTGTCCTCCGTCGGCCGGTTGGCCTCCCTGGGACGCACCCTCCAGGACATCGGACCCGACGGCCTGGAGATGGTGACCCTCCCGGTGGTCTACGACGAGGAGGATCCCAACCGGGTCCGGCCGCTGGAACCGGAGGCCGACCGGCTGTGGGAGGCGCTGCGCGAGGACCGACCGATCCCCGACGACATCCTGGAGCGCAGCCCGGCCGAACGCGAGGCCGCCGCCGTCGTCGAGGACCCCGAGAACCCAGAGGACCCCGGGAGTCCCGAGAGCCCCGGGGGCGACGCCGACGGGAACGCCGGGGACGACGACGGTGCGAACGGCGGCACAGGCAACGCCGCCCCGCCCGCCCGCTGACACCGCCGAC